>NZ_CAUUGJ010000051.1:0-16341 GCF_963544685.1 uncultured Fretibacterium sp.
GTAGGGATACTTGTCGTCCCAGAGCTCGATCAGCTGCCCCCGCTCGGCCTGGACCGCGGACAGCCGCTCCGCCGTCCCCGCGATCTCGCCGCCCAGGGACGCGAGCGACGCGGAGGCCTTCCCTTCCCTGCCGCGAAGGCGCTCCAGCCGGAGGTGCCCCCGACGGACCCTTCCCCGTTCCTCCTCCAGCTTTCGGCGGAGCTCCGTCTCGTCCCGATGGACCGAAAGGCACTCCCGGCCGATGCGCGACAGGGCCTCCCGGCCGGTGCGCTCCTCGCTCTCGCCGGCCCTCAGCTCCTCCAGCGCCTCCGCGATGCGGGCGGTCAGCGTCCCGTGTTCGCGGTCCATCCGCTCCGCGACGGCGCGCGTCCCCCTGAGGCGCTCCCCGGCCAGGGAGAGCTCGGAACGGAGCCCCCCCACGACGGACGAGTTCTCCTCATTATCCGGCAGCTCCCCGAACCCCGAGAGCTCGGAGTCCAACGCCTCGATCCTCCGCCTGGCCTCGGCCAGGCGCTCCTCCAGGGAGGCCGCCTCGCCCGCGGCCTCCGCGCCCTCCCGTTCGGCACGCTCGATGGAGTCCGTGAGGGAGGCCAGGGTCCGCTGCGCCGCGAGACGGTCGTTCTTCGCCCGCTCCACGGCAGCCGCGGCCTCGTCCCGCTCCGCTGCCAGCCGGCGCTCCTCGTCCTCCCCGGCCTTCAGGCGCGTCTCCACAAGGGCGATGCGCCGCTTCAGCTCCCCGATGCGCTCCTCCGCCTCCGCCATCTGGCGGTTCCGGCCGATCGCGCCCGCGCTCTGCCGCATGCGTCCGCCGCTGACCGTCCCCGACGGAGCGAAGACCTCCCCCTCCAGCGTCACGATGGGGAACCGGGCCCCGTCCTTGACCAGCCCGCTTCCCAGGGCATAGCCCTCGACCACCAGAAGGTCGCCCAGCAGGTGGCGCAGCGCGGGCTCCCAGGGCGCGCGCGGGACGATCAGCTCGGCGGCCCACCCCACGATCCCATTCATGGGAAGCCGGAATCGGAGGTCCGGGGTCCGCGGACGGCAGCGCTCCAGGGGCAGGTAGGTCACACGCCCCGCACGGCGCTGCTTCAGGAGCTCGATGCCCTCCTGAGCCTCATCGAAGGTGGGGACCAGCAGCCAGTACTGGCGCCCGCCGAGGTAGGCCTCCAGCGCGGGCGCGATGTCCGTCGGGCAGGAGAAGGCCTCGGCCACGACCTCGGGCCTCGAGCGCATGCGGTTCAGGCGCGAGGCCGAGAGCAGAAGACGCACAGGCTCCGGGTAGAGCGAGGACTCCGTGTTCTCCTTCAGCACGTCGAGCTCCGCATCCTGCCGCGTCCGCTCGCGCCGCAGCTGCTGCAGCACGGCCGCGTCCTTCTGGCAAGCCGCGTAGGCCGCCGCGTGCGTTTCGACGAGCGTCCGGTGCCGTTCCTCCCAATGGGCCAGCTCCGGTTCCCCGTTCCCTCCCGCCAGGCGCTCCCGCTCCTCCCGGAGGCGGGCGAGCTCCGCCCTCCCCTCCTCCTCGGCAGCGGACAGGGCACGCAGGCGGGCCTCGGACCGGGAGACGAAGAGAGCGCGCTCGGCGTGCTCGTCGCGCAGGGCCTGGCGGCGCAGGCGTTCCCGCTCGAGGGAGGCCCGGCTCTCCTCCATCTCCCTCAGCCGCTCCGCCAGGTCCTGCTGAAGCTCCGCAAGCCGCGCCTCCTGCAGCGCCTCCTCCGCGCGCGTCCGCTCCCGCTCGGACCGAAGGAGGCGTTCCTCCTCCTCCAGCCTCCCGCGCTCCTCGTTCAGGACGCTCCGCTCCCCCAGGATCGCCCGGACCCGCGTCCAGGTCTGGAAGGCCTGGCGGCGCAGCGCGTCCCTCCGTGCGGCGAACTCCTGCTCCCGCGCGAGGAACGCGGACTCGTCGAACCCCTGGCTCCGAAGCCGTTCCTCGGCGGCGCTCACGGCGCTCCGCCAAAGGCCGTGCCACTGGCGGGCCAGGTCCTCGTGGGCCCGAAGCGACTGCTGCTGGCTCCGAAGCCCGCGCTCCCGGTCCTCGAGGGCGAAACGGCGGGAGAAATAGAAGTCCCGGCGCAGGACCTCCAGGTTGTCCAGAATGCCCTGGGCCTCCACGGCCACGGCGACCTCCGGCGCGATCTCCTCGCGCCGGTTCTCCAGCTCGCGGATGAGGGTCTCGATCCGCTGCACCTCGGACAGGGCCGATTCCAGTCGGAGGTTGGTCTCCTCGCGGCGGCGGCGGTAACGGTCGATCCCGAAGAGCAGCTCCAGGTGGTGACGCCGCTGCATGGGACGCTGATGGATGGCCTCCGAGACCTCGCCCTGCCCGATGAAGGCGAAGCTCTCCCCCTCCAGCATGAAGCGGGCCTTCACCTCGTCCAGGTCTTGCATGCGGATGCGGACCCCGTCCACCTGCAGCACCGCCCCGCCCTCGGCCGAGTACTGCCGGCGCAGGGTGGCGGTCCCGTCCGCCCCGGAGAGCCGGAGCGTCACCTCCGCCTCTTTGGCGGGGGAGACGGTGGCGCTTCCCTGAAAGAGCAGGTCGCTCTGCCTCACGATGCGGAGCGCGGAGGGACTGCCCTCACCGAGAATCCAGCGCAGGCCGTCCAGGATGTTGCTCTTGCCGCTTCCGTTCGGCCCGACGATCGCCGTGAAGCCCGCGGGGAAGGAGAACTCGCAGCAGCTCCCGAAGCTCTTGAACCCTTTAAGATGCAGATGCTCTATGGACAACCAGGGAACTCTCCCGCCGCTCCATCTGTTTCGCGCGACGCTCCACGGCGTCGCAGGTCCCCTGGAGCTCGACGCGGTATTTGCTCCACGCGAACTCGGGCATCCCGACGATCAGGATCTTCCGCTCCAGCTCCTCCTCCCAGAGCTGGAGATAGGTATCGTCCACGTACTGCGCAATGGCCGCGTTGGCCTGGAGCAGCAGCGCCTCCGTCCGGTTGGCGTGCGCCACCTTGCGCAGGAACCGCTTGATGGACATGGCCACGGTGTCCTCCCGCAGCACCCATCCGTTGTCGCTGCAGAAGGGGCACCCGCGCGTGAGCACGGAGCGCAGATCGGGGCGGCCGCGCTTGCGTGTGAGCTCGACGAGGCCGAGCTGGGTCATGCTGAAGACCCGGGCCCGCGAACGGTCGGCGTGGAACACCTCCTCAAGCCGGGCCAGAAGGCGCTGCCGGTCCTCCTCGAACTCCATGTCGATGAAGTCGATCACGACGATCCCGCCGATGGACCGGAGGCGCAGCTGGCGGGCGATCTCGTCCGCCGCCTCCAGGTTCGTCGCCAGGGTCGTATGGCGCATGTCCCTGTCCCCGACGAACTTGCCCGTGTTGACGTCGATGACCGTCAGGGCCTCCGTATGCTCGATGACGAGGTAGGCCCCCGAGCGGAGCCAGACCTTACGGTCCAGGGCCTGCTCGATCTCGTTCTCGATGCCGTAGTACTCGAAGATCGGGACGACCCCCCGGTAGAGCGCCACGCTCGGCTTGTCCGTGACGTAGAGCCGGTCCACGAAGTCCGTGACGTGGGCGAACTCCTCCTCCCCGTCCACGATGATCTCGTCGACGTTCCCCTGCGCCTCGTCCCGCAGGACGCGCCCCAGGAGCCCCATATCCTTGTAGAGAAGGCATGGGGCGGACTGGAGGGACGCGTTGTGCTCGATCTCCCGCCAGAGCGCCAGCAGGGACTCCACGTCCCTGGCCAGGGTCTCCTCGTCGACCCCCTCGGCGGCGGTCCGGATGATGACGCCGAAATCGTCGCCCCGAAGGTCCTTGGCGAAATGCCTCAGGCGCTTGCGCTCGCTTTCGCTCTCGATGCGGCGGGACACCCCGGTCTCGCCCCCGCCAGGCACCAGGACGAGGTAGCGCCCCGGCAGGGAGAGGCGGGGCGTCACCCGCGCCCCCTTGTTTTTGCGGGCGGTCTTGGTCACTTGGACGACCAGCTCCTGATTGGGGACGATCTTCATCCCCTGTGCGTCGTTGAGGTAAAGAAACGCGTTCCGGCCGTCCCCGATGCAGACGAAGGCGGCGTTGATCCCGGGGAGCACGCTCTCGACCCGGGCCTTGTAGATCTCCCCCGCCTTCTGATGATCCCACATGCGCTCTATGAAGATTTCCGACAATCGGCCCCCCTCGAGGATCGCGACGCGCGTCTCCTCGTTCTCCAGGGTGTCGGCGATTATCTTGCGGTCCGAAGACACATTTCGTCCCCCTTTGCTCTGTGGGGCCGCAGCCCCCTCAACTCAAACTCCGTATGTAAATCCAATTCCCAATCGTTTGCAGGCAATAAGCGGAGAGCCGGCGAAGAACGAGCCGCGCGAATCGCTTAGATTTCTCACCAGGCGGCTTTTGCAAACCGCAGCGATGGCGTACAAAAAAGTACGTCGAGCAAGGCGAGCAAAAACAACGCAGCATACGAGTGATTCGGGATTGGAATAAAATGCGTACAAATAACGACAACCGCCGAACGGAAGGCCCCTCACGGCGCCAACCGCCCCGGCAGCTCAACTTTTGTTCCATCCCACAGGCCGATGGCCACCCTGACGATGTTGACGTCCTGCCAGCCCCCGAGGTCCCCGGAGGCGATCATCGCCTTCACCCAGCCCCCGACGCCGTTTCGGGCCGGTTCGGCCAGGAGCAGGCTCGTCCACCCCGCCGAGTCCTCCCCCACGGCATCGCCGGCGTCTATGACGGCCTCGCCATAGTGCGCCCGCGCCCTGTCGATCAGTTCATCCCGTGAGAGGACGCCAGGGCTGCGCACCCAGTACAGGGCGGCGCGGCACTCCCGCCCCAGGGACGGGGCGCCCTCCCGGGGCAGGAGAAAGCTCAGGACGCGAAACCCGTCGGGCATGGCAGCGTTCCAGCGCTCCAGAAGGTCGTCGGGCACGCTCCCGAGGTAGACGTCCACGGGCTCCATCAGGGCGACGACCCCCGCGGGGAGCTCCGGCCCGAAGCTCATCTTCGCGTGGGGCGAGAACCCCCGGGTCATCTCCGGTACGAGGCCGGCCCTCCAGGCCGTCCGCGTGAAGAGCGGCGCCAGCGCGATGTGGGGGACGAAGCACGCCTCGCCGCGCTTCTCGTAGAAGAGGCGCACACGAACGCTCATCGGGACCTCAAAGGGCCATCCCCGTCCCGCGGCAGCCCAGTCCGCAGGCGGCGCAGCCCGAGCGGCAGTCCGCCGTCGTCCGAGCGGCGTAGGCCCTCCTCCGCTCCCGAAGCAGAAACTCCCGGGTGAGGCCGGAGTCGATATGATCCCAGGGCAGAGGTTCCGACTCGTCCCGTTCGCGGGTAAACTCATGGGGCGACAGGGAATGGAACTCGAAGGCATCCAGCCACCGCCGCAGGTCGAAGGTCTCGCTCCAGCCGTCGAAGCGGGCCCCCGTACGCCAGGCCCGCTCAATGACGTCGGCCACGCGGCGGTCCCCCCGGGCCAGGACCCCCTCGAGGAAGGACTGCTCGGGCTCGTGGTAGCTCAGGGATATCGCCCTGTCGCGAACCTGCCCCTTGAGGCGGCGTCCCTTCTCGCGAAACTCCTCCACCGTGTTCTGCCGCTCCCACTGAAAGGGGGTGTGCCCCTTCGGGACGAAGCCGGCGACCGACGCGGTCACGGAGGCGCGCTTCCGACCCTTCCGGCGCGCGAGCCTCAGCACGGACTGCGCCAGCTCCACTATGCCGTCCAGGTCCTCGTCGGTCTCCGTCGGCAGCCCCATCATGAAGTAGAGCTTCACGCGGTCCCAGCCCCGGGAGAAGACCTCGTCGAGACACGCGAAGATGGACTCCTCCGAGAAGCCCTTGTTGATGACGTCCCGAAGGCGCTGGGTCCCCGCCTCGGGCGCGAAGGTCAGCCCTCCCCGGCGGAGCTTCTGCAGGCGCTCGGCCAGACCGATCGAGAAACCGTCCATCCTCAGGCTGGGCAGGCTCAGCTTGGCGTTCCGCTCGGACAGCGGACCGCCAAGGGCGTCGATGACCGATTCGATTCCGGAATAGTCGCAGGACGCCAGGGAGAGGAGCCCCACCTCCTCCCATCCCGTGCGGTCCACAAGGCCGACGATCGAGTCCACGACCCTCTGGGGGTCCCGTTCGCGGACCGGACGGCAGACCATCCCCGCCTGACAGAAGCGGCAGCCGCGGGAGCAGCCCCGGAAGAGCTCGAGGGCCGCCCGGTCGTGCACCACGCTCACGGAGGGGACGATCAGCCCCTGGGGGCTGAACGCCTCCTCGAAGGACTCCAGGAACTGCCGCCTCACCGGGGTGCCGTCGTGGCAGGCGGGAACGTAAACCCCCTCCAGCCGCGCACAGGCCGCGAGGCGCTCGGACCGCCTCCCTCCCCTGGTGTCCCGCAAAACCGCCAGGAGCTCCGGAAGCACGGGCTCGCCCTCCCCGACGCAGAAGAGGTCGAAAAACGGCGCCACGGGCTCGGGGACGAGGGCCCCGGGCCCGCCCGCGACGACGATGGGGTCGCCGTCGCCCCTCGCCTCGGACCTCAGGGGCACGCCTCCAAGGTCCAGCATGGTCAGGACGTTGGTGTAGCCCATCTCGTGCTGGAGCGTGAAGCCCAGCACGTCGAAATCCCGCAGCGGACGCCCCTGCTCCGTGGAGGACAGGGGCATTTCGTAACGCCTCAGCAGGGCCTCCATGTCGACCCACGGGCAATACGCCCGGTCCACCAGACAGCCTTCGTTCCGGATGAAGGCGGAGAGCAGCTGAAAGCCGTAATAGCTCATCCCGATCTCGTAGACGTCCGGGAACGCGAGACAGACCCTCAGGGAATCGCGGGCCTCGTCCCACGAGGGCAGGGCATAGGGCCTCCACTCGCTGCCGCTGTAGCGGGACGGGCGCGAAACCTGGGCCAGAAGGGGCCAGGCCGGCCGATCGAATTCCGAAAACGCCATAGAACGAACTCCTCCGCGCCCGAAGCCGGAATCACCGACGCAAGGCCCTAAAAGTGAAAACGCTTCGCGCTGTCGATATAGACGCTGCCGACGAGCCCCAAAGCGACGAAAACGGACAAAAGGGCGCTCCCCCCGTAGCTCAGGAAGGGCAGGGGCAGCCCGGTGACCGGCATCAGGCCGATGCTCATCCCGATGCTCTCGAACATCTGGAACCATATCCAGACCGCGATGCCGGCCGCCATGATCTTGCACCGCCGGTCGCGGCTCCGGAGCCCGGCGGCGGCGATGCGGGAGAAGAGCAGCCCGAAGAGGACCAGCAGCAGGGAGGTCCCCAGGAAGCCGAACTCCTCGGAGTAGACGCTGAAGATGAAATCGGTGTGGGGCTCCGGAAGGAAGCGCAGCTTGCTCTGCATCCCCATCATGAAGCCCTTGCCCCAGAACCCGCCGGACCCCACGGCAATGCGGGACTGGATGACGTTGTACCCCGCACCGAGCGGGTCCCGCATCGGATCCAGAAAGACGAGCAGCCTCAGCTTCTGATACTCCTTCAGGCAGAACCAGAGGAAGGGCGCCGAAACCACCCCCAGCCCCATGAGGGTCCCCAGGTAGCGCAGGGGGGTCCCCGCGATGAAGAGCATGCCGAAGGTGATGACAAGATACACCAGGGCGCTTCCCGTATCCGGCTGGGCGAGCACCAGGACGACGGCCGGGATCGCCACGCCCAGCCCCCCCAGGAAGGCCCCCAGGTTCAGGGGAGGGTAACGGCTCAGCCACTTCGAGAGCATCAGGATCAGGGATATCTTGGCGAACTCGGAGGGCTGGAAACGAAAGAATCCCAGGGACAGCCAGCTCTGAGCCCCTTTGATCCGAGGCGCCAGCAGCACCGTGAGGAACAGGAGGAACAGGGTCAGGCCGTAGATGGGGTAGGCCGCGTCCAGCAGCCTGCGGTATCCCACGCCCACCATGAAGAACATCGCCAGGCCCCCCGCCGCCAGCCACAGCGACTGGCGCAGGGCAAAGTCCCAGCCGCGCCCCATGCGCCCTGCCCCCGCGCTGAACACGCAGAGGACACCGCATGCCGCCAGGAACAGCGCGCAGCCGAGAAGGATCCTGTCCAGCTCGGTAACGTCATCCTTGAAGACCAAAAGATAAGGAGTCTCCATCATCCAGTTCTACCTTCGGAAAAGCCGGAAGCCCTCCATGCCTAACGATGCTTCTTCCTGCCGCTTTTATCCCCCGCCGGCCTCGGGACGGCACGGGACGGCGCCGCCTCCTCCTCCATCCCCCCGCCCCGCTTGATCCTGAGGACGGGGATGTTCGCCACCAGGGCCACGGCCTGATCGTCCCGGTCCAGATCCAGTTCGATCTTGCTGGTATCGATATCCATATAACGGGTCAGGACCGTAATCATCTCCATCCTCAGGTTCTCGAGCAGCTGCGGCGATATGTCGGTCCGATCATGTATCAGTACGATGCGGAGGCGATCCCGCGCCGTCCGGGCCGAATCGCGGCTGCCGCCCCCAAAAAATTTTTTCAGAAAATCCACGTCTATCTCTCCCCCTTTGTGCTGAAAATCAACGGGATATCCTCATGAAGTTTCTCCAGGCGCCCTCCAGCCCGCGGGACAGGAGTTCCCGAGGGCTCCGGAACACGGATCAGCTCAGTCCGAAGAAGCGTTTGATCGGGGCAAGGAAGCGCCAGGAGGCCCCGACATCCAGCTCCATCAGAGGAATGTCCCGCCCCTGGAGACGTTCGGCGATGTTGGCATAGGCCTGGGCCGCCGGGGAATTCAGTCCGAAGGTCAGGGGCTCGCCGCGGTTCGAGGACTTGATGACCCCGTCGTCCTCGGGCACGATCCCTATGAGATTGATGGAGAGGATATCGAGGATGTCCTCCCTCGCCAGCATGTCCCCGTCCTGGACCATGTTCGCACGGAAGCGGTTGATGATCAGGCGGATCGGGGACTTTCCCATGGACTCGAGCATCCCGATGATTCGGTCCGCGTCCCGGACCGAGGGGACCTCGGGCGTCGTCACCACAAGGGCCTCGTCGGCCCCGGCGGCGGCATTTTTGAACCCGCCCTCAATGCCCGCGGGGCAGTCCAGAAGCACGAAATCGAAATCCGGCCTCAGCTGATTGCAGAGATCCATCATCTGCTCCGGGCCGACGGCGTCCTTGGTACGCGTCTGAGCCGCGGGAAGAAGAAAGAGGTTCTCCACCCGCTTGTCCCGCACCAGGGCCTGGTTCAGACGGCAATTTTTCTCGATCACATCTATGAAATTGAACACGACGCGATTCTCGAGCCCCATGACGACATCCAGGTTGCGCAGCCCGATATCCGCATCCACGGCAACCACTTTCTTGCCGGTCTTCGCCAGAGCGACCGAGATGTTCGCCGTCGAGGTCGTCTTTCCGACACCTCCCTTTCCGGAGGTAACCACTATAACCCGTGCACTCAACGAAAAAACCTCCATTTCCGTAAACTGTCTTCAGCCTTCCCCGTTCCGGCCGAGTTCGATCATTCCAGAAAATGCCCCTCGCGGATGATCGGTTTTTCGTCCTCGATGGTGATCAGAACGGTCTTCCGCCACCAGGACATCGACTCGTCGGCGTAGCACAGACGGCGCCCCACCCGGATCTGGCGGGTCTCGAAGGACCCCGCAAGGACGTATACGTCCTTTCTTCCATCCCTGCCGGCATGCACGATCCCCTTGAGCCTCCCGGCGACGAGGACGCTGCCCGTGGCCAGTATCTCCGCCCCGGCGTTCAGATGCCCCCAGAGGAGGACGTCGCCGCCGTGCTCGATGTTCTGCCCGGAACGCAATGAATTATACAGTACGAGCGCACCGGGGCTGTCCGAAGGAGGAGAGGGCGGAACCGGGGAGGGCTCCTCGGCCGTCAGTCCCGCTCTGCGGACGAGGGCCTGCGTCGTCCCGTTCGAGGATACCCAGGCCAGGATACGAATGCCGCCGGGCCATACGACCCGCCGCAGGATCCTGAGCAGCAGATCCTCCGAACAGACCCTGGACTGGAAGTCCAAAACCACGCCCTCCCCGACGGGGAAAAGGTAAGCCTGGGGCGGAATACGCAGCAAAAGCTCCAGCAGTTCCTCCTCGGAAGGGGACTCCGGCAGGATGATCCGAATGCCGTAGCCCATCCCCTTGATCCGAATCGCGGAGGATGGATCCCGTGTCTCGACACCCTTCTGTATCGTCCTCAATCCCCCCGGCCTCCTCCCTCACCCGTAGGATGGCTCAAAATATGGGCCAGAATCTCGCCGACGATCGGCGAGGCCACGCTGCTGCCGTGCTTCCCCGCCTCGACGACCGCAACGGCGACGAACCTCGGATCATCCGCCGGGGCGTAGCCGGCAAACAGGGCGTGATCGTCCCCATGCGCGTTCTGGGCGGTCCCCGTCTTGCCCGCGATCGTCACCCCGAACTGGCCTGCCCGGGCCCCCGTGCCCTTGCGGACGACGTATTCGAGCCCCTTCTGCACGGTCGCCAGTTTGTCCCTGCCGACCGGCAGCCCTATCGGCTCCCTGTAGGCACGGTCGCACAGGAAGGGGTGCACGAGCCTGCCTCCATTCGCGATCGCCGCATAGACGCGGGCTATCTGCAAAGGCGTCAGCAAAAGATACCCCTGCCCGATCGAATAGTTGATCGTGTCGCCCGGATACCAGTTCTCCCTGAAACGCCTCTTCTTCCACTCCGGCCCGGCGATCGTGCCCGAGGCCTCGCCCGGAAGGTCTATCCCCGTGGGCTCCCCCAGTCGGAACTCCCGACACCACTTCATCAGGAGGTCGATCCCCAGCTTCAGACCCGTCTGATAGAAATAGACGTCGCAGGAATACTGCAGGGCCGACAGCACGTTGACCCTGCCGTGCCCCCCGCGCCGCCAGCATCGAAACGTCCGGGAGGGCAGGCGAAGGGCCCCGCCGCAGAAAAAGGTCGTGGAGGGCGCGACCACCCCCTCCTCCAGGCCCGCCAGGGCCACGAGCGCCTTGAAGGTGGAGGCGGGCGGGTAGACCCCTGCGATGCTCCGGTCCAGCATCGGTCTGGCCGGGTCCTGCGTCATATCCCGCCACTCCCTCCCAGAGACCCCCCAGGCCAGGGGATTGTTGTCGTAGGTCGGCGAGGAGGCCAGGGCCAGGACCGCCCCCGTCCGGACGTCCATCACCACGAGCGCCCCCTTCTGCCCCGTCAGGAGCTCGACGGCCCGCTTCTGGACCCCCATGTCCAGGGTCAGCTTCAAATCGCTTCCCTTCATCACCGAGCGGGTGTCCAGCGTGCGGACCTTTCGGCCCCGTGCGTCGACCTCCAGGGCCTCCTCCCCGGCCGCGCCGCGCAGCTCAGACTCGTAGAAGCGCTCGATGCCCACCTTGCCGATCAGGTCTCCCCCGAAATAGTCCCCCTCGGCGCTGGCCCGGAGCTCCTCCTCCGATATCTCCCCGACATATCCCAGGACGTTCGATACCAAGGCCCCCGCAGGATACGTCCTCCGCCAGACGGGGAAGGGAAACAGCTCCCGGGGAAACTCGGGGTCGGCGACCAGCTCCGCCATCTGCGGCATCGTCAGGTTCGGAACCAGGCGGATCACGCGGTAGGGGGCCCAGCGCTGCCGCCGGATCGTCTTTTCGAGGTCCTCCACGGTCATGGGGATACCGTGGCGCGTCAGCACGAGACTGACGCGCTCCAGCTTTTTCTCCGTATCGAGGTCCAGCGGATATCCCATGATGCTGAACGTCGTCTCGTTGACCGCCAGCGGGACGCCGTGACGGTCGAAGATCTCCCCGCGGGGCGCCGATACCCGAATCAGCCTCAGCCGATTGTTGTAGGCTAGGCGAACGTATTTGTCGCCATGAAGAATCTGAAAAAAATAAAGTCCTCCCGCCAGAACGGCCAGGGAGAGAAAGATCCCTCCCAGCATGATCTTCAGGCGGTCGTCCAGCAAATCTCTGATCTCAGGCATGGAGCTCCTTCATACGCCTCGAATAGCGGTAGACGCACAGCAGTACGAGGGGAAGGGCCAGCACCTGCTGCAGCACGAAGAAAGCCCCCCCCCTGTCGCCTCCGAAGATCAGGACGGGCAGAAGCGGAGGCAGAAGCTGCGTGACCTCCAGGAGCGTAAAAAAGACCATGGACGTGCGCCCCTGTATGGGGATGGCGTTCCAGGCCCACAGGATCAGCATCACGGCACAGACGTAGCCCAGGGTGAAGAACCCCGGGATGCCGATCCAGCGCAGATCCCAGAGCAGCCCCCCGAAAAAGGCCGTCCAGATGCCCCAGAGCCGGTCCTCCCCCTCATCCAGGAGCAGGCGGTAGGCCACCGTCAGGAGAAAGATCTCCGGGACCTGCATCACCCCCCAGACAAGCACGGTCAGAAGGTCCTGGAGCAGCCAGAACAGCACGGAGGACATCAGCGGGGCCTCTCCGACGGGGAAAGCGCGGGGCTGAGGATGGAGACCTCGTAAAATCGCGTGAGGTCCGCCCCGGGCTCCAGGCGATAGGTGACGTACCCGCTCCCGGAGACCTCGATCTCCTCCTTGATCCGGCCGATGGGCAGCCCCGGGGGCAGCTGCTCGCCGATCAGGGCCGTACTCACCTTCATCCCGGCCATATTGCCCCTTCCCGAGGGGATGTAGTTCAGCAGGACCGAACCGTTACCATCCCCGACGACGACCCCCAGGTCCCGGGTCTCCTCGATCACGACCGGAATCAGCAGAGACGGCGAGGTCAGGAGCTCCGCCCAGGAGGAGAACAGCGACACCGAGGTGACGCGCCCGATGAGATATCCATTCTGGAAGATCGGCAGCCCCACGGAGACGTGATCCTTCTCCCCCTTGTCGATGCGGATCTCGTGCCACCAGGACAAAGGCGCCCTCAGGGTCACCCGGGCCCCGCTCATCCTGGCGTCCAGCTCGGCGCGGATGCGCTCGTTCGCCATGGCGGCCTCCAGAATGCGGAACTTCGCATTCTCGTCCCGCAGACGCTCGATCTCGCGCTGCAGCGTCGATTTCTCCCGGGCCCAAAGCCATCCATCCCTCAGGAGGGCCCGCAGGCGCACGGCCGGAAGCTCCGGGATGGACAGGACCTCCCCCAGGAGCCCCACAACCTGCTTCGAAACCCCCAGGGAAGAGCCGGCCGCCAGCAGCACCACCCCCAGGATGAGCGCCGTCAGGCTGTGAATCCACTCGCGGATCTGGCGTCGGTCAAGCATGGCCGACCCTCCGTCCGGACATTATCCCGCGCGGTTTCAGCGGGACCCCCGCTCGACGGACATCAGCACCCGCCGCATGGCCCCCAGGTTCTCCAGGATCTTCCCCACCCCCATGGCCACGGAGTAAAGCGGCTTCTCGGCGGTGATGACGGGGGTGTTGACGGCCCGGGAGAGGCGCTCCGCAAACCCCCGCATCAGGGAAACCCCTCCGGAGAGCACGATTCCCTGATCGACGATGTCCTTGGCCAGTTCGGGGGGGGTCTTCTCGAGGGCCACCTTCACCATGTCCTCGATCCCCAGAAAGATCGGGTCCAGAGCCTCCCGGACCTCGACCGAGGAGACCGTGTCGACCTTGGGCAGTCCGTCGGAGAGGTCCCGCCCCTTCACGGCCATCTCCAGCTCCGGCGTCAGAGGCAGCGCGGAGCCGATCGTGTTCTTGACCTCCTCGGCCGTCGTATCCCCGATCAGCAGAGCGTACCGTTGGCGCAGCATGGCGATGATGGCGTTGTCCATCACCTTGCCCGCGTTCCGAAGCGAGCTGGTCACCACGATGCCCCCGAGGGAGATGACCGAGACCTCGCTCGTCCCGCCCCCGACGTCGACGATCATGCATCCCTGGGGTTTGTCGATCGGCAGCCCCACACCGAGGGCCGCCGATATGGGCTCGTCCACCACATAGGCCTCGCTTGCCCCCGCGCCCAGCGTCGCGTCGACCACCGCCTTGCGCTCCACCTCCGTGACCTCCGCCGGAACGGAGATGACCACGCGCGGATGGGCCATGAAGGAGCCGCCCCCCTTGGCCTTGTGGAGGCAGAAACGGATCAGCTCCTCCGTCATGTCGAAGTTGGCGATGACCCCATCCTGAAGCGGCCATATCGCCTCGACGCCCGTGGGGGTCTTCCCCGCCATCGACTTGGCCTCCTGCCCCACGGCGATGACCTCGAGCCCCCGGCCTCGGGGCAGTTTACGCACGGCGACGGTCGAGGGCTCGCTGAGCACGATCCCCTTCTCCTTCACGTACACGACGATGTTGGCCGTCCCCAGATCTATTCCGACATCAAGCCCCAGTATCCCGGAGAGGTACTTGAACATATCCTTTCATCACCCGCATTTTTCGAATCTGCCCCAAACCGTCCACCGATGGGGCCTCGCCGCAAAGGACCCCCTTTATCGCGGGCCCCTTTCCACTTTCCCGGACTTTCCGAAACCGCCTTCCCGAAACCGGCCTAGACGGGCCAGAAGGGATTGTGCTGCCGCTCCTCTCCGATGGTCGTCTCGGGGCCGTGCCCCGGAAGGACGACGAGCGAATCCGGAAGCTTCGAGAGCTTGCGCAGGGAGTCGTCCAGCTTCGACGGCTCCCCGCCCGTGAGATCGGTCCGGCCCACGCTCTGGGCGAACAGGGTATCCCCCGAGGCCAGGATGCGCTCCCCACCCTCCCGTATAAGATAACACACTCCCCCCGGGGTGTGCCCGGGGGTCTCCAGGACCTCGATGCGGAAAGCTCCGATCTCGAGCACGTTTCCCTCGGATATCTCGTGAAAATCGGTAACGCTCTCGCACCGTATCCGGAGGGCGGACTGCATCGCCTCGGAGGGGCGTCGGATCATATCGGCATCGTCCCTGGAGATGTAGACCTCCCCTCCAACGAGGGGGAGCAGATCCCCGAGCCCCGCAAAATGGTCCACGTGCCCGTGGGTCAGGAGCACCGCCCTCAGCTTCAGCCCCTGGGACCGAACGAACTCCAGGACCTCCCGGGCATCCCCGCCGGGGTCGATAAAGAATGCCTCTCCCCCCTCGTCCCAGAAAAGATAGCCGTTCGTCCAAAGCTTGCCCAGTGGGAAACGTTTGTACTGCACCGTCGCTCACAACTCCTTATTCCAATTCCAAATCATCGGGTATCCAGGATCAGGGTCACCGGGCCGTCGTTCAGGAGGCCTATCTCCATATGCGCGCCGAAGACGCCGCAGCCCGTTTCCACCCCGAAGGACCGCACCCGATGAACGAAATGGTCATAGAGCCGCTTCCCCTCCTCGGGGGCGGCCGCTCCGACAAAGGAGGGACGCCTGCCCTTCCGGCAGTCCCCGTAAAGGGTGAACTGCGAGACCAGAAGCGCAGCGCCGCCGACATCGAGCAGGGACCGGTTCATCCGCCCCTCCCCGTCCTCGAAGATCCTCAGGTTGACGAGCTTGTCGGCCAGCCAGAGGGAATCCTCCTCCGTGTCTCCGTCCCCAACCCCCAGCAGGACGCAGATCCCCGGGCCGATCTCCGATATCGTCTCTCCGCCCACGGAAACGGCCGCCCGCAGGACCCTCTGCACCACCGCCCGCATGGCCTACCCCCTTACGACCTCCAGCATCCCCTTGATGCCGTTCAATTTCGCCACGATCGAGTACAGGTGTTCCACGTCCTTCACCTTCAGCTCGATCTTCATCCGCATCAGGCTGTTGCCCACCGTCGTAGCCTTGATCCCGTGGATGCTGCCCCCCTCCAGCCCGATCGCCTGAGCCGCGTCGCGGATCAGGTCGGACCGGTCCAGGGCCTCCGCCCTCAGCCGGGCGGTATAGAGCTTTCCGGACGGACGCCCCCAGGAGACCTGCACGACGCGCCCCATCTGGGCGTTCAGAATATTGGGGCAGTCCAGACGATGCACCGTGATCCCGCGCGTCCGCGTCGAGTAGCCCACGATGGCGTCGCCCGGGACCGGGTCGCAGCAGTTGGCCAGGACCACCCAGACCCCGCCCGCCCCGTCGACCACGATGTCCGAGTCGGACTTATGGGCGTCCGTGTGCTCCTTGACGAGAGCCGCGATGTCGTCCGTGGGATGGCGCTGCTGGAGGTACGCCAGCGCGAGCTTCTGCGCGACCGTGCTGGGGCCGGACGTCCCCGCCCCGATGGAGACCAGGAGGTCCTCCCTGCCCGCCATCCCGAGGTCGCGGGCCACCTTGTTGAGGGCGGGGGTCAGATCGTCCTGATTGTCCGTCTTATCCGCCGCGATCCCCCGCTTGCGGAGCTCGCGTTCGAGGGCCTCCCAGCCCCGCGCCAGCTTCTCCTCCCGGTCCGTCTTCTCGGCCTGGCGAAAGTAGTTCCGGATCTTGCTCCTGGTCTTGCTGCTCCGGGCGAACTTCATCCAGTCCCTGGAGGGAAAGCCCTGCGGCGAGGTGATGATCTTCACGATATCGCCGCTGTGCAGCTGCGTGCTCAGGGGCACGATGCGGCTGTTGATCATCGCCCCCACG
>NZ_CAUUGJ010000052.1:0-16065 GCF_963544685.1 uncultured Fretibacterium sp.
GTAGCTCCGTCTCGTGGGCTCGGAGATGTGTATAAGAGACAGGGATAGGGGAGGGGCTGCGGGATTTCCGCATCGTCTCGGACAACCGGGAGTTCCTCGTCGGGCGGGGGACGTTCGATGGGGTCCCCATGACGGTCTGTTCCACGGGAATCGGCGCGCCCTCGACCGAGATCGCGGTCGTGGAGCTGATCCGTTCCGGGGCCAGGGCCCTGATCCGGGTCGGGGGATGCGGGGCGCTGCGCGTCGGCATCGAGTGCGGCGACCTGATCCTCAACTCGGGCATGGTGCGCCTGGGAGGGGCGTCGATCCACTACGCGCGCCCGGAGTACCCCGCGGTCGCATCCTTCGACGTCCTGGAGTGCCTGCGCGATGCGTGCCGCGAGCATGGGGCGAGGTGGCATGTCGGCATCGGGGCCTCCATGGGGAGCTTCTACCGCGGGCAGGGGCGCGCCGGGCCCTCCGCCCGGCCGGACGATGACGCCCTGTATCGGGAGATGCTCGGCCTCGGGGTGCTGAACATGGAGATGGAGGCCGAGACGGTCCTGACCCTCGGCTCCCTGTACGGGGTCCATGCGGGCAGCATCGTCGCCGTGCACTGCAACCGCGTCACGAATCGCTGGCTGGTGGACGACGGGGAGTCGCAGGGGCGCCTGTGCCGGGTTGCGCTCTCGGGGGCCCGCCGTCTGTACGAAAGATTGAGGCTCGAGGAGCCGGAAGCGATGAAAATGGGAAAGGACGTGTGTGGAGATGATTAGGAAGTTGCTTTTGGGTGCGCTGGTGCTGCTGGGGAGCGCCGTGTTCGGCCGGGGGGCGGAGGCCGCCGACCTGCGCAAGGTGTCCATCCAGATCGACGGGGCGGCCGTCCCCTATTACGCGCCGCTCTATCTGGCGCAGGAGAAGGGGTATTTCGCCGAGCAGGGACTCGACGTGGAGTTCTACTATTCCGCGGGGGCGGATATCGTCAAGAACGTGGGCGTGGGCAACGTGGAGTTCGGCTTTCCCAACGCGGATTCGGTCATCGTGGGCCGAGGGGCCGGGATCCCCGTCAAGGTGGTCCATACGACCTATCAGCATGGGTTGGGTGCGACGATCTTCAAGCGGTCGAGCGGGATCTCCGGACCGGCCGACCTCAAGGGGAAGAAGGTTGCGGTCACCAGCCTGGCGAGCCCGAACTACATTCAGCTCCAGGTCATGCTCAAGGAGGCCGGCCTCGCCGTCTCGGACCTCGACCTGGAGGTCATCGGCACGGGAGCCATCGTGGGCGCCCTTGCCGACGGACAGGTGGACGCCATCGTCTTCTCCATGCTGAGGACCGTGGAGCTGCGCAATCAGGGGGTGGATGTGGACGAGATCCGGTCCGACACCTTCCTGCCCTCGCACGGAAACGTCCTGATCGCGGGGGAGAAGCTGCTGAAGGACGAGCCCGAGCTGGTGGAAAAGTTCGTCGCGGCCCTCGACAAGTCCCTGGATTACATCATCGGCGGGCACAGCCGCGAGGCCGTCGAGCTCTCCGTGAGCAAATACGCGCCGAGCTTCGGCGACCGCGTCGACGTCGTGACGAGGATCCTGGACGAGATCTTCATCCCCTACCTCTGGACCAGCGACTACACGAAGGCGCACGGGCTGGGGGCCTCCGACGTGGAGCGCTGGGGACGGTCCATCGCCATCCTGAAGGAGTACGGCGTGCTGAAAATGGCTCCATCGGCGGAGGACCTGCTTTACGTGAGGCCCTAGGGGCGGGAGACGGTCCGCATGCGCCGAGCTCTGCTGAACTGGCTGCCCCCCGCGGCCGTGTTCCCCCTGCTGATCTGGGGGTGGAAGGCCTACATCGCGGCCTTCGACGTCCCGCCGAACCTGCTGCCGCAGCCGGAGGACGTTCTGAAGCACCTGGTCTTCCACTTCACGCGGGGGGACATGCTGCGGCACGTGGGCGTGACGCTTCACGAGGTTTTCGTGGGCGTCCTTATCGGGGCCGCGGCCGGGGTTGCCGCCGGGTATTGGGTCGCGAGGTCCCGTCTTCTGGAGCGCCTGGTGATGCCCTTTGTCCTGATCGTGCAGACGGCTCCCAAGATCTCGATCGCGCCGCTTTTGATCCTCTGGTTCGGGCTCGGCATCGAGTCGAAGGTGGCGCTGGTGGTCCTGGTGGTCTTCTTCCCCATCATGGTCAACGAGGTGGCCGCGATCCGGGACATCGACGCCAACCTGCACCAGCTTCTCTCGGTCCTGGGGGCCACGGCCTGGCAGCGCTTCGCCTATCTGGAGCTCCCCGCGTCCCTCTCCTGGCTGCTCTCGGGGATGAAGGTGGCCGTCACGCAGGCCGTCATCGGGGCGGTCGTCGGCGAGATGATCGGCAGCAAGGCGGGGATGGGCTTCCTTCTGATGCTGGGGAACGAGACCAGCGACATCAACCTGATCCTGGCCTCCGTCATCGTGTTGAGCCTGATCGGCCTGCTGCTCTACCTCCTGGTCGCCTTTGCCGAACGCCGTCTGGTCGCCTGGCGGGAACCGGAGGCGGAACCCGTATAGACCGCGGGCGTTGTGCCGGATCCAAGCCATGCCAGAATCGGGCCCACCAGTACAAACGGTGGGCCCGATTCTATGAGGGAGTGTAGAAGCGATACGTGTTGCGTCCCGAGTTCTTCGCCTGGTACAGGGCGTTGTCGGCGCGCTTCAGCAGGACCAGGAGCTCGTCCCCGTCCTGAGGATAGACGGCGATGCCCATACTGGCGTGTATCTGGTAGCACGTATTCTCGAGACAGGTCGGGGCCTCCAGGGAGGCCCGTATCCTCTGGATGGCGGCGGCATATTTGTGGGGATCGGGGTCGCAGGTCAGGAGCAGAGCGAACTCGTCGCCGCCCACACGGGCGGCGATGTCGCTGGTGCGGATGCTCGCGCGGAGGCGGCCGGCGAACTCCTGGAGCAGCAGGTCCCCCGCGTGGTGTCCCAGGGTGTCGTTGACGTCCTTGAAATGGTCCAGGTCCGCCATGACGACCAGGACGGCCTTGCCCGTGCGCTTGGCGCTGGCCATCATCTGAAGAAGGTGCTGGTGGAAGAGCGGCCTGCTGGGAAGCCCGGTAAGGACGTCGTGGGTGGCGCGGTACTTGAAATCGTCCTCCCGCTCCTTGCGGCTGTGAATATCCCTGAGGATGCCCAGGGTGCGGGCGACCCTTCCCTCCGCGTCCCGGAATACCTGCCCGCGGCACTGACGCCAGCGGTAGACGCCGTCCGCGCAGAGCAGGCGGAAGACGACGTCGTAGGTTCCCTTGATGTAGGTCCGCTGCAGAATATCCTTCAGGATATGCCGGGCCTTGACGTCCTCGGGATGGATGAACTTGATCCAGCGCTTCACGGGGGGAAGCTCCTTCAGGGAGGTGCGCTGCATCTCGGCGAGCCCGGAGGAGCAGAAGGTCCTCTCCCATGTGCCCGGAAAAAACTCGAACACCCCATCCCTGCTGCATTCAAGGACAAGGCGCCACCGCTCCTCCTCGGCCTTCAAACGTTCAACCGTACGGGCGGACTTCTCCGCCGTCCGGTTGAGCATCTCCGCAAGCCCGCCCAAGGGCTCCGTGCTCGGGCGGACGTTTTCCCCGGCTGTGCGGTCTATCAGCTCCATCGCATGTTTCAGGTCCATCCGGAGCATATCGAGCAGGACGCCAAGGAATCCTTCGGCGTCGATCCTGCCGTCGAGATCGCCCTCGTGCATTCTCATGAGCGTGGTGCGGACCTGAAGCAGGGCGTCCCTGAGGGCAAGAGCCCTGTCGTCCCCCTCCAGAGCGGCCGGGAGGGCCGTCCTGGGGTCGGACTGGAACGCCAACCCGTGAAAGTAGGTCAGGACTTCGTCGAGTTCCGAGGGATCCTGCTCTTGGGTGGAGCCGTTCCTGAGTATGGCGCTTACCTCCTTTGCCGGTTCGGCCTCCCGAGTGCGGATGGCGTTAGGGGGGTCCGGCCCGCATGTCCGCAGGCCGGCGAAACTTCATGAGAACTCCGGGAAAATGATATCACAAAAGATAGCCGCTTCGCCCCCAAGGTCCCCATAGATGGAGGCGGAGGAGTAGAATAACGGAAAAGGCCGGGCCTGAGAGCGTGTTGCCCGGGCAGATCTGTCCGAGAGGGCATCCGAAGGGGGAGGAGAACACGATGCGGTCCCTGCGACAGGACGCGCTGAAGATCGTTCACGAGGCCATCCGGAGGGTGTTGCCGGAGAGCGCCGTGAAGGAGGCCCTGGCGGGCGAGGCCTTCTCCGGGCGCCGGGGGAAGGGCAGGGTCGTCGCCGCCGCGATCGGCAAGGCCGCGTGGCGCATGGCGAGGGCTGCGGCGGACTTCCTGGGACCGGACCTCTCGGGCGGGGCGGTCATCACGAAGTATGGGCACTCGATGGGCCCGATCGATGGGCTGGAGATCTTCGAGGCGGGACACCCCCTCCCGGACGGGAACACCCTGAGGGGGACGGAGGCGCTCCTGCGGAAGGTCCGGGGGCTCGGCCCCGACGATACCGTGCTCTTCCTCGTCTCGGGGGGCGGCTCGGCGCTCTTCGAGCGCCCGATGGACGGTGTGACGCTGGACGACCTCGTTGCCGTGACGGACCAGCTCCTGGCCTGCGGGGCCGACATCGTGGAGGTCAACCGGATCCGCAAGCGCCTCTCCTCGGTCAAGGGCGGGCGTTTTGCGCAGATGGCCGCGCCCGCGCACGTCCACGCCGTGGTGCTCTCCGACGTGCTGGGCGACCGGCTGGACAGCATCGCGTCCGGCCCGGCCTGGCCGGACGCCGATACGGCGGAGGAGGTCCTGGCGACCGTGCGGAAGTACGGCATCTCGCTTCGCCCCGGGTTGGAGGAGCTCCTGAGGCTGGAGACCCCGAAGCGCCTCGGCAACGTCACGGCCGTTGTCACGGGGAGCGTGGGCGCGCTTTGCTCGGCCGCGGAGGACGCGGCCCGAGGCTTGGGCTATACGCCGCTCGTCCTGACCACGACCCTGGACTGCGAGGCGCGCGGGGCGGGCGCGTTTCTGGCCGCTCTGGCGCGCGAGGTGCGGGCCTCGGGACGCCCTGTCGAGGCGCCCTGCGCCCTGATCCTGGGCGGGGAGACGGTGGTCCGCCTCACTGGAAGGGGCAGGGGAGGGCGCAATCAGGAGCTGGCGCTGTCGGCCGCGCGGGGCATTGCGGGGTTGGACAATACGGTCGTTGCCTCCGTAGGCTCGGACGGCACGGACGGGCCAACCGACGCGGCCGGCGGGATCGTGGATGGGGGCACGGCGGAGCTGCTGCGGGGGCGCGGGATCGACATCGAGAGGGTCCTGGCGGACAACGATTCGTACACGGCGCTGTCGGCAGCGGACTCCCTCGTGGTCACGGGCCCGACGGGGACGAACGTCAACGACCTGGCGCTGGCGCTCTGCGGCGCCTGATCCGTCCTGGGCCGGCAGCCGAGGGCCCCGCGGCCTTCGCGGAGGCGCCGGTGCGCCGAAAACCGCCGGGAAGCTGGAGCCGCTGCTTAAAATTCGGGCGATGCTGATAGAATAAAGGCGGGATGTGTTCGGCGCGGGACGCCGTTCCCGGGCCCTGACCCGGAATCCTGATCCGGAATTTGGAAGGGAGAGCTTTTTCGAGATGCGATATGTTCATTCCGCAATCCTGGGCTTCCTGCTGTTTTTGGTCTCCCTCGCCCCCTGCGCTCCCTCCGCCCCGGCCAGTGCCGTCACGGTCGAGCCGGACGTGGAGGTGCATCGGGTGGTGGGGGCGCTCTATGCGCTGTCCGCGGCCATGAACCTCTATCACGCGGAGCCTGGGGCCATTTCGTCGCCCGAACAGCTGGGGCGCTTCTTTCAGAGGGATACCCTGCCGTCCGGCTGGCCCGGGTCCGTCCGCGTCGCATCGTACGAAGGGGCCTGGTGGGTGGGTGTGGCCGTGGACCCCTATTCGCCCGCCCGCAAGTTTCTGAGGGCGAATGCCCCCGAGCTGAGCGTCCTGGACGCTCCGGGCGGAGCTCCTTGGATGGGCGCGTCCTTCGCCTGGATGGAGGCGCTTCGGCTGGGGGCATCCGGGGCCCCCGCTGCGGAGGCCGCCGAGGGCTCCGGGGAGGACCGGAACGAGCTGTTCTTCCGGACGCCGGGGACGGATCGGTATTGGTGGAGCCCCCTGCGTTTCTCGGACTCCGCGCGGGCCTCGGTCCTGAAACGATGGGGACGTGCCGTGGACGGTTCCACGCTGACGGTCCCGCAGGAACGGGCCGCGGCCAAGGAGGAGTTCCGCGCCGCGCCCGTGGGGCTGCCGGAGGAGTTCGGCGTCAGTTCCGATCAGGAGCCCGGCTCCTCCTTGGAGGTGGGCGACGTGATCTTCAACCCCGTTCCCCGGCCGCGGAGCAACTGATTTTCTGAATTTTCCCCGGGAGTGGCTGATCGGAGCTGTTTTCAGAACCTCGGGCGGCTTGACCAAAGACGACAGACGATTGCAGGAGGGATTTGGCGATGAAAATGAAGTGGAGAGATGGGTTGTTTTCGGCGGCGGGGCTGCTCGTTTTTTGTGCGTTCTGTGCGGCGGGTGCGGCCATGGCGTCGGATGTACTGGTCGGCGCCTGCATCTACAAGTTTGACGACACCTTCATGAAGGGCGTGCGCAGGAACATGGTCTCGGAGATGAAGAAGCTGGGGGGCGAGCTGGAGGTCGCGGACTCGCAGAACCAGCAGCCGGTCCAGGACGGCCAGGTGGGCGCCTTCATCAACAAGGGCGCGAAGGCGCTGATCGTCAATCTCGTCAATCCCGTGGACCGGGCGGTGGCCGCTTCGCTCCTGGAGAAGGCCAGGGCGGCGAACCTGCCGATCGTCTTTCTCAACCGCGAGCCAGACGCCGAGGTCATGAAGTCCTACGATAAGGCCTGCTACGTCGGGACCCACGCGGAGGAGTCCGGAAGGCTGTTGGGCGAGCTGATCGTGGACTACTTCAAGGGACATCCCGAGGCGGACAGGAACAGGGACGGCAAAATTCAGTACGTCATGCTGCGCGGCGGAGAGGGGCAGCAGGACGCCATTCTGCGAACGGAGTTCTCCGTCAAGGCGATGAAGGACGGCGGGTTCGAGGTAGAGGAACTGGCCAGCGAAACGGCAAACTGGGACAAGGCCCAGGGCGCCGAGAGGATGAAGGGCTTCATCGCCTCCGTGGGACTGGACAGGATCGAGGCCGTGGTGGCGAACAACGACAGCATGGCCCTGGGCGCCATCGCTGCACTGAAGGCCGAGGGCTATAACCTGGGCGACGCCGCGAAGTACATCCCCGTTGTGGGCGTGGATGCCACGGCGCCGGCACTCGAGGCCATGGGCCAGGGGACCCTGCTGGGCACGGTGCTGAACGACGCCCGGAGCCAGGGAGCCGCCGCGGTCCGAGCCGCCTTCGCGGCCGCGCAGGGCAGGGCTATCGACAAGGAGACCGTCGGCTACGAGGTGACCGACGGAAAGTACATCTGGATTCCCTATATGAAGGTCACGACCGAGAACTTCAAGAGATTGATGTAGGCGGGCGATCCGGTGTCCGGTGAATTTTGGAGAGGTTCTTCATGTCCGTTCTGATCTGCGGCGGGGCCGGCTACATCGGTTCCCATAACGTGCGGGCCCTGCTGGACCGGGGCGAGAGCGTGGTGGTGCTGGACAACCTCTGGACCGGACACCGGGCGGCGTTGCCGGAGTCCGTGCCCTTCTACGAGGGCGATGTCCGAGACGCGGCGCTGCTGGACAGGATCATGGGCGAACATCCCATAGAGGCGGTCGTTCACTTCTGCGCCTGCTCCCTGGTGGGCGAAAGCGTTGAGCGGCCGCTCCGCTACTTCAACAACAACGTGTACGGGATGCAGGTCCTGCTGGAGGCGATGGAGCGGCACGGCCTGGACAGGATCGTGTTCTCCTCCTCCGCGTCGGTCTACGGCGAGCCGAAGCGCGTTCCCATCACGGAGGACGACGAGACCCTGCCCACCAACCCCTACGGCGAGACCAAGCGGATGATGGAGCGCATGATGCACTGGGTGGGGCTGCGGCACGGCATCCGATACGTTTCGCTGCGCTACTTCAACGTGGCGGGAGCGCGCGAGGACGGCAGCATCGGCGAGGATCACCGGTGCGAGACGCATCTGGTGCCCATCATCCTCCAGGTTCCGCTGGGCCGGCGGACGCACGTCACGATCTACGGGGACGATTACCCCACGCCGGACGGCACCTGCATCCGGGATTACGTCCATGTCTCCGACCTGGTCGATGCGCACCTCCGGGCATTGGACCACCTTCGCGGAGGCGGGGAGGGCGGCATCTTCAACCTGGGCAGCGGCGACGGTTACTCGGTGAGGGCGATGATCGAGGCGGCCTGCGCCGCGACGGGCCACGCGATTCCCGTGGAGGTCGGCCCGCGCCGTGCGGGCGACCCGGCGCGGCTGGTGGCCGACAGCACGAGGGCGAGGAAGGTCCTGGGCTGGACCCCGCGCGTCACCAACATGGAGGATATCGTCGCGACGGCGTGGAACTGGCACCGCAGCCACCCGGACGGGTACGGGGACTGAGGCCGTACGGCTATTGGGCTTAGGGGAAAGGTGGGATGGAGTGTGGCGGCACTCAATTTCAACACGGCGAACTCCACGTTCAGGCAGCTCTTTGGCAACGGACTGAGCTACCACGTCCCCGCCTTCCAGCGGGATTACTCCTGGACGGAGGACGAGTGGGACGACCTGTGGCAGGACCTCCTCGGGCTGTTCGAGCCCGACGGGGAGCCCGCGCACTATATGGGATACCTGGTCCTGCAGTCCTCGGACAGCAAACGTTTCGACATCATCGACGGCCAGCAGCGCCTCACGACGATCAGCGTGATGCTCCTGGCCGGATTAGGGCATCTTCAGGACCTTGTGGAGGCCGAGTTGGATGCTGAAAGGAACAACGTAAGGAAAGAGCAGCTTCGGGGAAGCTATATCGGCTACCTCGACCCGGTGACGTTGGTGCCGCGTTCCAAGCTGGAACTGAACCGGCACAACAACCGCTTTTATCAGAACTATCTGGTTCCCCTCGAAAATCTGCCCCAGAGAGGACTCAACGCCTCGGAGCATCAGCTGCGCAAGGCCTTCATCTGGTTCAGGGAGCGCATCAGAGCCCGATGCGGCATGACGGTCTCCAGCGGGGAGAATCTGGCGGCCTTTCTGGACTCCCTCGTGGACAAACTTTTTTTCACCGTCATCACCGTGACCGACGAACTGAACGCCTTCAAGGTGTTCGAGACCCTCAACGCCCGCGGGGTGAGGCTGTCCGCGACCGACCTGCTGAAAAACTACCTGTTTTCGGTCATCAGCTCTCAGGAGTCCCACGAAACGGAACTCAAGGCCCTTGAGGAACGATGGGAACGCATCGTCGGTCTGCTGGGGAGCGAGAGCTTTCCCGAGTTTCTTCGGGTTTTCTGGAACAGTCGGAATTCTCTGGTGCGCAAGGCCGAGCTCTTCAAGACCATCCGCAGGAAGGTCGCGACCCGCGAAGCCGCCTTCGAGCTGCTGCGCCGTCTGGACCACTGCGCCGGCCTGTACGCGGCGCTCCGGGACCCTCAGGATAGCTCGTGGAATCGCGACGAAAAACGTGCGCTCGAACAACTGCTGATGTTCAACGTGCGTCAGCCTCTGGCGATGCTCATGGCCTGTCGGGCCAGATTTTACGAGTCCGACAGGGCCGCGTTCACCCGGATCGTCAAGGCGGTGGCGGTGGTGTCCTTCCGCTACAACGTCATCTGCAACCTTCAGGCTCACGAGCAGGAACGCCTGTACAACGCGATCGCGTGGAAGGTCTCGAACGGGAAATACGAGCGTCCTTCCGAGGTGATCGAAGCGCTGCAGAGCGTCTATCCCGACGACGGGCCGTTCAAGGCCGCCTTTGGAGAGAAGGAGCTGCGCACGGGCAACAGCCGCAACAAAAAGGTGGCGCGCTACATTCTCTTCGAGATCGAGCGGCAGTGTTCCGGCCAGGATCTCGATTTCGAGAGCGCCGCCTACACCTTGGAGCACATCCTTCCGGAGCATCCCTCGGAAGCCTGGTCCCACATCGACGAGTCCAGCCAGGAACGCTTTATCTACCGTATCGGCAACATGACGCCGCTCGAAAATAAGCTGAACCGGGCGCTGGGCAACCAGGACTACGCGGAAAAGCGCAAGGTCTATCCGAAAAGCGCGTTTCAGATCACCCGTGCGATCGCCGAGCATTACGAAACCTGGGACGCATCCAGAGTCGAGGCCAGGCAGAACTGTCTCGCGGCTATCGCCGCAGGCATCTGGAAGGTGGATTTCGGAGGTTAGACAGGGGGCCAGGGGAGCCCGTTCCCCTGGGCGGGGTATGGGGCGAAGCCCCATGTTTTTGGGAGGCGTCTGCGATGCTGAATTCTGCCGTCGACATCAACCATGAGCTGAACCGTCTGCTCCGCTTTGCCCTGAGCCGCGGGCTGATCGGGCCCTTGGCCGCCAACGTCCTCATCGGGGAGCTGGGGGTAACGGATTTTTCCCCAGAGCCCTGCTTGCAGGAGCGTCCTGAGGAAAATTTCGAGGCTATCCTGACGCCCGCCCCGATTCTGGAGCGTGTCCTGGACTGGGCCGTGGAGGCCGGACTGACCCCGGACATGGCGACGGACCACGACCTGCTGGACACGCGGCTGATGGGGGCTCTCGCGCCTCGCCCGTCGTGGACGGCCGCCACGGAGTACGGCGAGCTGGACATCACCATCAACCTCCCCAAGCCCGAGAAGGACCCCCGCGAGATCGCCCGGGCACGCACCGCCGCGCTGTCCTCCTATCCCTAATGCCTGCTCTGCCGCGAGAACGAGGGGTTTTACGGAAACGCGAACCATCCGGCCCGCCAGAACCTGCGGCTGATCCCGATGGACCTCCGCGGGCGGCATCGGGCCTGCGGGGTAAAGCCGTAGAGGCGATGCTGCGGGCGGAGGTGGGGTGCGTCTTCGAGCAGGTGCTGCATGACAGCGCGGTGTTCAAGCGTGACGCGGAAGGTATGTCCGCCTTCGATCGGTTCGTGGCGGGACTGTGACGGGATGGGGCACGGGAGGGGGGCGCGTATTGCCCCCTTCCCCAAACGGCGCATCGAGTGTATAATAGGCTTCGCGTTTTTGCGGAGACGTGGCCGAGTGGTCGAAGGCGGGCGCTTGGAGAGCGTCTGAGCAGCAATGCTCCTAGAGTTCGAATCTCTACGTCTCCGCCATTTTCATTTCCAAGAAAGTCCCATCGAAATATCCCCGATTTCGCGCATACCGTCAGGCTTCGGAGAGCAGGGAAGTCCTTTGAGGGCGCCCCCTCCACCCAAAGCGCCAAAGTGAATATCAACGCAGGAATGGTTCTCCGGCAGCAGGATGAATTTCATTGCAGGCGTCACACGGATCGTGCTCGCAGCGCATCGCCGGCGGAAGTGCATCGCTTATCCCGTTCGACAATGCTTGAATCCCTTAGGGGCTCCCTGCGCCGGGAGCGAGCTTCATGGTCCGTTACATCCTGACCGGACCTCCTCCGATCGCCGCCGCGGACGATAACTTTAATAAGGAGGGAGCCGTCGAGATGAAGGATATCATCGTTCTGAAGGGGCAGATCGTCTACGCCGAGTCCCCCGAAAGACTGGCCGTAAGGCCCGACGCCTGTCTCGTGGCCGAGGGCGGAAAGGTGTCGGGCGTCTACGACATCCTGCCCGACGCCTACGCGGGCGTCCACGTCGAGGATTGCGGGGACCGTCTTATCGTCCCCGGCTTCAATGACCTCCACGTCCACGCGCCTCAGTTCCCGAACCGGGGCCTTGGTATGGACAGGGAGCTGCTGCCCTGGCTGAACGCCTACACCTTTCCCGAGGAGGCGAAGTTCGGGGACGAGGGCTACGCGAAGCGCGTCTACGGACGCTTCGTCCGGGAGCTCTGGAGGGTGGGCACGATGCGGGCCGCCGTCTTCGCCACCATTCACGCCCCATCCGCGCGGGTCCTCGCGGACCTGATGGAGGCGGCCGGCCTGGGCGGGTACGTGGGCAAGGTCAATATGGACCGCAACAGCCCGGACACCCTCATCGAGCCGACCGCGGCCTCGCTGGCCGAGACGGTGCGGTTTGTCGAGAGCTTCGGGAGCGGGGCCGAGCGCGTGCGCCCCATCCTCACCCCGCGCTTCGTGCCCACCTGTACGGAGGAGCTGATGCGGGGCCTGGGGTGGCTGGCGGAGGAGCGGAAGCTGCCCGTGCAGTCGCACCTGTCCGAGAACGAGGGCGAGATCGCCTGGGTCCGGGAGCTGCACCCCGAGTCCAGGGACTATGCCTCCGTCTACGATGCGTTCGGACTGTTCGGCCAAACGCCGACCGTCATGGCGCACTGCGTCCACGTCACCGACGACGAGATTGCGCTGATGAAGCGGCGGGGCGTCTACGTCGCGCACTGCCCGATCTCCAACCTGAACCTCTCGAGCGGCATCGCCCCGGTGCGGCGCTTCCTCGAGGAGGGCGTCAGCGTGGGGCTGGGGTCGGACGTTTCCGGCGGGCACAGGCTCTCCATAATGGACACGATGGCCTCCGCGGTCGAGTGCTCGAAGATGCGCTGGAAGTACGTGGACGGCAGAGCGCCCCTGACGACGGCGGAGGTCTTCTACTGCGCGACGAAGGGCGGCGGGTCCTTCTTCGGGAGGGTCGGCAGCTTCGAGAGCGGCTATGCCCTGGACTGCCTCGTGATCGACGATACCCGCCTGAAGGACGAGGTCCGGCGTTCCCTCGAGGAGCGTCTGGAGCGTTTCATCTACCTGGGCGACGACCGGGAGATCGTCGCGCGCTACGTGGACGGCGCGCTCCTGCCCGAACCGAAGGTGCCTTAGGGGGGATTGTGGGGTCAAAAAATAAAAAATCCCGCTCAGGGAGCGGGGTTTGTGGGGGAATGGGGGACCATCGGTTTTAACGACTGGCGGAGGACAGAGGATTCGAACCCCTGGGGGCTTGCACCCCAACTGATTTCAAGTCAGCCGCCTTCGACCGCTCGGCCAGTCCTCCGCATGTCCTTGAGATTATACACCCTCCGCTTTTCCGCCGCTTCCGGCCTGGCCGAACGTCTCCGCCGTCATGCCCTTGAAGCCCTCCCTCCGACCCTCTACAATGATGAGGAAGTGCAATGAACGTCGGACAAGGAGGTCGGCAGCGTGGATTCACCGCAGGGGTTCGTGTGCAGAACGCGTGTGCGCTACGGCGAGACGGATCAGATGGGCGTGGCCTATTACGGCCGCTATCTGGATTGGTTCGAGATGGGACGGACGGAGCTCTGCCGTTCGTATGGAAGGACGTATCGGGACTGGGAGGCGGAGGGCATCCTCCTGCCCGTGGTCGAGGCCGGCTGCCGCTACAAGTCGTCCCTGTTCTACGACGACGAGATCGAGATCGAGACCCGCATCTCCGAGGTTACGAACGTCAGCGTCACGTTCCGGTGCCGCGTGTTCCGCGCCGCCGACGGGAAGCTGGCGGCAGAGGGCTGGACGCGCCACGCCTTCGTCTCTAAGGACGGCAGGCTGCTGCGCAGGGGCAACCCTCTGGCGGACTGGATGCGCGCGCATCTGGCGCCGTGATCGACGTTCACTCCGAGGAGGGGGCATCCCGCCGCAGCTGGATGCCCGACGGGCGATAGAGGGAGGTGCGGACCATGCCCAGATTCCTGCTGCATGCATTCTTTTTGCTGCTGGGAACGCTCGTCGTTCTCATGGCCGCAGCGCGTTTTCTGCTGCCGTCTCTGGCCTTCCACCCCACGAGGGAGATCATCGCAACGCCTGCGGATGCGGGGCTCCGCTACGAGGACGTCACCCTGACCGCGGACGACGGCGTCCGTCTGCGCGCCTGGTACGTCCCGGCCGAGAACGCCCGGGCGACGCTGCTCTTCTGCCATGGCAACGGAGGCAATCTCTCCTGGCGCGTGGAATCCCTCCGTATCTTTCACGACCTGGGGCTGTCCTCCTTCGTCTTCGACTATCGGGGCTACGGACAGAGCGAGGGCTCGCCAAGCCCGGAGGGCGTCGCCCGGGACGCGCGCGCGGCGTGGAACTGGCTGCAGGACAGGGGTGCGGCCTCCGGCGACATCGTGCTCTTCGGCCGCTCGCTCGGCGGCGCCGTCGCTCTGGAACTCACGCGCAGCGTCAGGCCCCGCGCGCTCATCCTGGAATCCACCTTCGCCTCACCGTTCGGAGTCCTGCACCTGGACTTTATGGCCCCGCTCCTGCGGGCGGCGGTCGGGGACATCTGGAACTCCCGGGAGGCGGCCGAACGCCTGACCGTCCCCACCCTGTGCATTCACAGCCCGGACGACGGCATCGTCCCCTTTCGCGAGGGAAGGCGGCTTTACGAGGCCGTGGCCGGAGGGAAGGCATTCGTGGAAATCCATGGCAGCCACAACGGAGGCTTCCTGCAGTCCCGGGAGATCTACGTTCCGGCCCTCGATCGATTCCTGACGGAGCATTTCGGCCCGATCCGGCGCTGACATAAGACGTCTGGCCTCTTGACAAACGCCGCCTTGAATGTCACCATAGAGCGCACATCGGGGGAGCTTGTCGCTGAGAGGGGGCCGAATCCGGCCTCGACCCTGGAACCTGAACCGGATAATGCCGGCGTAGGAAGATGTTCGTTCTCATCCATCGTTCCTTTCGGATTCCCGTTCCCGCCCAATTCCTCTCCCGGATGTCGCCGTCATTTTTTTATCCTGTCTGGGGAGGTTGTTTCGTCATGTCGGAGCAAGTTCGTTCGTCGCGTACCGTGGTTTTGGTGGAGGGGGCCCTGTGCATCGCCCTCTCGATCGTGTTGTCCTACATCCGGCTGTTCCGTATGCCTCAGGGGGGCTCCGTCAACCTGGAATTGGTCCCGCTGATCCTGTTCGCCTGGCGGAGGGGGCTGTGTTGGGGCTGTGGCGCGGGGGTGCTCGCGGGCGTGATGAACCTGCTGCTGGGCGGGTATGTCGTGCATCCCGTCCAGGCGATCCTGGACTATCCCGCGGCCTACGGCGCCATGGGGCTGGCGGCGCTGCTGCCGCGGCAGAGGCTGGTGGGCCTGGCCCTGGCGGCGCTCGTGCAGTTCTCCTGCCATGTCCTCTCCGGCGTCATCTTCTTCGCCAGCTATGCCCCCGAGGGGACGAACCCCTGGGTCTACTCCGCCGTCTACAACGGCTCGTTCCTCGCGCCAAAAATCATCATCTCCGGGGTCGTGACCTGGCTTTTGCTGCGGAAGCTGGAGGAGGTCTACCCCGCGGGTAAACGGTGACGGAGACCGCTTCGCCGTTCGCCTTCGAGGGCCGGGCGACTCGTCCGGCCCTCTTTTCTATTTTATTCCGATCTACTCCGAGGCGCGCGGCGCCCGTCCCCGGCGACGGCCCGGACAGTTCCCGGCCCAGGGACACTCCCGGCACCGATCGGTCCGGGCCGGCCAGTCCCCCAGTGCGGCGCCCCGCGCCGCCTCCAGCACCCGCGACCTCAATCCGTCCCATTCGAAGTCCCGCGGAAAGGAACGTCGGCTCCCGATGAGCCCCCCCTCGCGCAGAAAGATCAGCCCGACGTCCACCGCCTCGAAATTTTGCTTCGTGAGTCCCGTTTTTCCTCCTCCCGCGCCCTTTTCCGAGGCCCGTTCGGCGAGCTCCCGGACCGCCAGCGCGTAGAAGGCCAGCTGAGACCGGTAGAGCTCGTCCGGGGCCCCCGACGGAAGGGTGATCTTGTAGTCCCGGACGTGCCAGAGCCCCGCCGCTCCCGTGGAGCGCCAGACCACGTCCATGGCGCCGACCAGGGGCAGGCCCGACCCGCCGACCCGCACGCGGAAGCCCGCCTCTCGCCGCGCACGCCCCGTCCTCAGGGCCCCGCCGATCTCCGCCCCGGCCTCGGAGTCCTTGAACCGGTGGAGCCAGTCGGCCAGGGCCTCCCGGGAGCCGGGATCGCGCCAGACCTCCCGTAGGTTTGCGGGCAGACGCTGCGGGACGCGCGGGTCCGAGAGCCACCAGGACAGGGCGTCCCGCTCCCCCGGCATCGGGCGGTCGGAGGGCTGTCTCTTATACACATCTGACGCTGCCGACGACTAGTCGAGTGT
>NZ_CAUUGJ010000053.1:0-15712 GCF_963544685.1 uncultured Fretibacterium sp.
CCCCCCCCCCCCGGCCCCCACCGCGACCCTGCCGGCCCCGGCCGTCACGGCGGCCCTCTGCCCGGCGGGCGTGTCCGGCGGGAGCAGCAGGGGGTCCCAGAAGCCCTCCAATTTATCCATGAGCCCGCATCCTTTCCCGACACAAGGCCGATGCCTCGATTGGTTTCAACGAAGATAATCCCGGTCCCGGATCGCTCGCGGGCGAGGGGAGCGAGAACGATACGGCGCGCGAAAGATCCGGAATCGGGGTCGCGATTCATTTATTGTACCGCTTGATTCGGCCCTCGAAGGGGGCCGGAGCTTCCATACGGGACGAATTTCTATATAATCGGGGTTGCACGCCGCGGGGTATCGCGCTTTCGCGCGAAAGCGGAGCGTGCTATCATGGCCGGTGAAAAAATGCAAAAACATGAAAAACCCGACAAAAAGAAAAACGCGACAAAAAACGGAGCATTGCGGAGGGGTTTGACATGACGGAGGTCGACATGATGGATGAAAGGGCGCGCGTTCTCGAGAAGCTGGACGAGCTGGGGGTCGCCTACGAGATGGATGTCCACGAGCCGGTCTATACCATCGAGGCGATGGTGGCGCTGGGGCTGGACAAGAAGGGGATTGTCGTCAAGAACCTCTTCCTGAGGGACGCCAAGGGCAAGCGTCATTTCCTGGTGGTCCTGCCCGGCGACAGGCAGGGGGATCTCAAGGCGATCCGGGACCAGCTGGGCAGCACGGCCCTCAGCTTCGGCTCCGAGGAGCGCCTGATGCGGTGCCTGAAGCTGACCAAGGGAGCGGTCTCGCCTCTGGGGATCCTCAACGACGCGGAACACGCCGTCGAGGTGGTCGTCGACCGGGCCCTGGTGGGGGCGGAACGCTTGGGCGTACACCCCAACGACAATACCGCCACGCTCTGGCTCTCCTACGACGGGCTCCGCAAGGTCATCGACCACTGCGGCAACACGGTGCACTTCATCAGACTGTAGGACGTCGCCCTTGGACGCACCCTGAATCGGATATCCGGGAAAAATTCAAGACTTGATTTTTCGGCGCGTTTGGGGTCTTCCACAAAGTCCACTTGTCCACAATGAGGCGACGAGTGAACGTCTCAAGCCCGTTTGGGGAATTTTATCCACCTTCTTATCCACTTATTCACAGGGGGACGGGTATCAGGAAATCAACATGGGGGCTTTATGGGGACTCTGAATTGAAGCGAGGTCATGTTTTTGTTTAATCTGTTCAGGAAAATTCTGCGCCGTATGACGCAGCTGCTTCTCCTTTCGCTCCCGCTCCTGCTTCTGGCGGCGGCCGGCCTCGTCTGGCTGCCGACGGGCCGCTGGCTGCTGCTGCCGATCGTCCGGCACATCGGCTCCGGACTCGTGCCCTCCCTTCGCGTGGAGGGGGTGGAGGGGTCCCTCTACGGAGGGTACACGGTGACGGGGGCGGCGCTCGTATCGGGCGACGCCGCCCTGCTGGAGCTTAGGAGCCTCTCCGTGCGCCCGAACTGGCACTCCATCCTGAGCGGGAACCCCTGGCCGGAGGCCTTGGAGCTGGAGGGGCTGAGCACCGACGTGGAGAGCCTTCGGAGCCTGGCGGACCGGTTCGGCGGAGGGGCGGCCTCGTCGGAGCCTCTGCACGTCCTCCCGGTGCGCATCTCGGTTCGGGACGCCGCCGTCGCCTCCCCCTGGGGAGCCCTGAATCTGACCTCGCTGGACCTCTCGGAACAGGGGGGGCTCGTTCTGCGCTCGACTTTCGGGGAACTCCCGCTGGAGGCGGACGCGGCCATCGGCTTCTCGCCGCTCGAGGTGGTCTCCAGCGACGTCAGAATAGGGGAGGGGAAGGGCTCCTTCATGGGGCGCATCGAGCAGCCCTTCGACCTCCGCGGCGACCTCTCGGCCCTGTCCCTGGGCTCCCTTCTGGAGCTCCTGCCCGGCAGTGCCGACCTCCGCGGGACGGGGAGGCTCGACGGCCGTTTCTCGGTCAGAGGGACCGTGGACGATCTCGAGGCCGGCGGCGTGCTCTCCCTGACGCGCGCGAGCGTCAGGGACGTTCCCCTTGAGCTCCGCCTCCCCTGGAACTGGTCCGGGGGGGTGCTGGCCGTGCCGGATGCGGCGTTCCGCAGCCTCTCCGCCGACGCGTCCCTGGCCCTGTCGGCGGACCTGAGGACAGGGACCTCGGGCCTTCGCCTGGCCGCACGCGGCTCCGCCAAAGGGGTATCCCTGAAAAACATCGGCCGCCTTCTCGCGCCCCAGGCCGGCCTGGCCGGCGAGGGGGGACAGGTGCGGTTCGACCTGACCGCCGACGCCTCGGGCAGCGTCTCGGGCGATCTCTCGGCGAGTCTGCCCGAGGTGGCCGCGGGCGGGAAGCGGCTGGTCCGGAACCTGACCGCCGACATACGTCTGACCCCCGGGGCCCCCCCCCGCATCGTCTGCGACGGCGAGGTCTTCGGGGGCCGCGTCCGAGGCAGGGGAGAGGCCCTGCGGAGGAACGGCGCCCTGCGGCCGGAGATGTCCTTCACCGCGACGGAACTCGATACCGCCCTGATGGCGGCCGTCTTCCCCGCTCTGGCCGCCGCGGCCCCGTCGGGGAAGCTGGCCCTCACCGTCCGGGTCGACGAGGCGATGGCCGTCTCGGGGACCCTGAGCTCCTCCGGCCTTACGGCTGGAGGGGTGACGGTCCGCGACCTGAGCGCCTCCCTGCGCTGCGCCGACGGGCAGGCGCTCCTGGAGCGCCTGGAGGGGCGCATCGGGAAGGCGCCGCTGTCCCTGTCGGGGACGGCGGACCTTCGGCGAAAGGAGCTCGGCTTCGAGGGGCGGGTCCTGGGGCTCGACCCCCGGTCCATCCCGCAGATCGCCTCGCAGGTCAGGGGGCTCCTGGACGTCAAGGCCTTCGTCGGCGGCTCGTTCGCGGATCCCCGCGTGACGGTCCACCTGGTCGGGAAGGATACCCGCGTGGCGGGCGTCCCCCTACGCGGCCTCAAGCTGTCGGTCTCCTATGCGGACGGCCGCCTGACGCTGCCGGAGTCCGCGCTGAACCTGCCCGGAGGAACGCTGAACCTTCAAGGGGTCGTCGCCCTGCCGAAGGAGGGAAAACCACAGCTCGACCTCTCCGGGAGACTGAACGGGCTGAATCTGGCCTCCCTGCCCGGGGCGGGGAAGCCGCAGGGCCTGGAGGGCATGCTTCAGGGGAGCTTCAAGGTTTCGGGGCCCGCGGACTCGGCGGCGCTCTCCGCATCGCTTCGGGGAACGGGCATTCGGGCCGGCGGCGTCCCCATGGACAGGCTGGAGCTCGACCTGCGGGGAACGACGAGGGAGATCCGCGTCAACCGCCTCTCGGCGTCGCTCGGCAAGGGGACGCTCGAGGGGAAGGGGTCGGTCTCCCTGTCGGCGCGGAACCCCATGGACCGCAAGCTCGACGTCAGGCTGGCCGTGAGGGACCTGTCGCTCCGGGCGCTCCTGAATCCCTTCGTGCCCGATGCCCCGGTGGGCGGCATCCTCAACGGTTCCCTCACCCTTCAGGGCTCGCCCGCAAAACCCGAGGCGACCCTGCGGTTCGATACGCCCCTGACGATCCGGGAGACGATTGTCGACCGCCTGGCGCTGTCGGTGCAGTCCTCGGGGAAGAATCGCTTTGCGCTGCACGCCAGCGGCAAGCTCGGGGACTTCGGGCTCGCCGTCAAGGGGGACGTTCGGCGGGAGGGCCGGGGCTGGCGCTACTCCGTGACGACGGATCCTCTGGACCTGGACCGGATGCTCTCGGCCAAGTCCCCGTCCCTGAAGGGCAAATTGGCCGGACGGATGACGGCGAAGCTGACGGGGGCCGTCGGGGCGGAGAAGGACGGAGCGCTGCCGTCCGTCGCCGTGTCCCTGTCCATCCCCAAGCTGACGGCCTCGGGGATGACCGTTACGGACATCGCGCTGCCCTTCCGGGTCTCCGGCGGAAAGGCTACCCTGAGCGGGGGAAGGGCGGTGTTCTGCAAGGGGGCGGTCCGGGCCGATGCCGACGTGAACCTGGCGGAGTCGAAGTGGCAGGGTACCGCCAAAGTGAGCGGACTGGACCTTGGGGACCTGACCCGTCCCTTCCTGCCCGAGGGCGAGCTGGTCGGCAGCGCGGACGCCAACGTCCGCCTGAAGGGCAACTTCGGGACCCTGATGATGGTCTTCGCCAACGGCGGCTTCACGACGGGCGGAGGGTACCTCCATAAGGTGGAGATGATCGAGACCATATCGCCGATCAAACGCATCACCTTCGAGACGATTCGGGGGACGTTCTTCTGGGACGGCTCGGACCTCTGGCTGAACCCGGGGACCCAGGCCACGGCAGGGCCCGGCGAACCCCTTTACCGCTATTTCTCGGTCAACGGACCGCTCGGGATACCCGGCAAGGGACTGAAGCTGGTCTGCAAGGGCCGTTTCGACATACAGCTGCTGAACAGGGTGCTGGGCGCCCTGAAGGGCGTGTTTCAGTATTTCACCGGCGGCCTCTCGAACGGCGACCTGCTCAAAAACGTCGTGGGTAAGGCGCTGGGCATCAAGAAACGGGACTTTCAGGACGTATCCTTCGTCCTGGCGGGCGGTTGGTCGAACCTTCAGCTGCTGAACCTCAGGATCGACAAGCCGCTGAAGGACTACCTGCCCCTGGAAAAACTCAACAGGACCGAGGAGCAGAGGGGGGACGGCGCACAGTTTCGCCTGAACCTGAAGTTCCCGACCGGCCCCGGCGCAGAGGGCGGGGAGGACCGTACAACAGAGGACCAGTTCAAGGAGCAGCTGCTGGACAACCTGCTCAACATCGGGAATTGACGGAGGGGAAGGGCAAAAACTTCCCTTCTCCGGTCGGCCTGGATCGACCCTGCGCCCCGTCACTTCCCGTAGCGCGCCATCAGGTACTCGTCGGCGTGGACGCCGTTCTTGACGGCGGCGTACCGCTTCGTCCCCTCGACGACGAATCCCAGGGACTCGTACAGGCGGACGGCCCGCTCGTTGTCCGTGAATACCGAGAGCTCCACGCGCTTCAGCATCAGCCAGGGAAGCGCTGATTAAAACAAGGATGCATATTTTGCCGAAGGGAAATATGCAAAACATCTATGAACAAAAATCTTCAGCGCTTCCCTTAAAATTAACATGGGGGCTTTGCCCCCATGCCCCCACGCCGCTATCCCGATAGCGGCGGCCCCGGCAAGTTTTTTACTTAAAACTGGCAAGCTGGGGTACCACAGGGGGGCTTCATGGATTAAATCAGCGTCTTCCTAGTTGTCCGCTATATCCAGCAGGGCCTCCATCAGCGCCCTGCCGATGCCGCGCCCCTGATAGTCGGTGTGGACCATGATGCCCACGCCCGCCGTGTGCCGCTGGCGCGCCATGGCCGGGACGATGAGCCCCGCCATGCCGACGGCACGGCCGTCGACCTCGGCCACCATCAGGTGCTCCTTGATGTTGTGGATGAAGTCCTCCGTGTCCGTGACGCGCTCGCTGGGCAGCGCCAGGATGTTCTCCCGGACCCCCTCCAGGACACGCAGCGTGTGGATGTCTGGAGCGTCCTCGATCCGTGCCGGGCGAATCGTCACGCCCCCGTTCCCTGCGCCTTCGTCCGTCTTCGCCATCCTCGATCCCGTCCTTTCGCCGAATGGATTTGCGGAACATTATACCGCGTACGCGAGACCCCTATCTTGTGGGGTCCAGCCCACGCTCCATCAGCCCCAGGACGACGTCCGCACAGACGGCCATCAGGGCGGTGGGGAGCGCGCCGGCGATGATGATGGCGCTGCCGTTGGCGACGTTGACGCCGCGCGAGATGATGTCGCCCAGCCCGCCGGCGCCGATGAAGGTTCCGATGGTCGTGACGCCGACGGCGACCACCAGCGCGTTGCGCACCCCGGCCATGATGACCGAAAGGGCCAGGGGGAGCTCCACCCTGAGGACCGTCTGGAGCGCCGTCATGCCCATCCCCCTGGCGGAGTCCAGGATCTGGGGCGGGATACCGCGGATGCCGGCGCAGGTGTTCCTGACGATGGGCAGCAGCGAGTAGAGCAGCACCGTCGCGATGACGGTGCGGGCCCCGAGGCCCAGGCCCAGCATCAGGATGGACATCAGGGCCAGGGACGGGACGGTCTGGATGACGTTCGCCGCGCCGACGACCCATCGGGCCAGGCGCCCCCTTCGGGCGATCAGGAACCCCGTGGGAATGGCGACCGCGGACGCGAGGAGGACCCCGCAGACCGAGATCAGGAAGTGCCTCCAGAACTGCTCCAGCACGTAGCCCCCGTTGAGCGAATAATAGGCGAGCGTCTCCCTCAGAAGCTCCATCCCCTCGTCTCCTTTCGTTCCGGAGGCTCCGGACGGGCGTCGGAGCTCTCGAAATAGCCGTGTTCCTCCAGGAAGAGCCGGGCCACGTTGTGGGGCTCGACCAGCTCCTCGTCGGCCATGCGGTTCATCCTCCGCATCCGGGGGCCGTCCACCGTCCCGGCAAGCCGCATGAGGACCGAGTCGAGCTGCGGGTGCGCCTCGAGGACGCGGTGCGTGGCGACGGGGCTGGCGTCGTAGGGCGGGAACAGGCGGCGGTCGTCCTCCAGGAGCACCAGGCCGCAGGTGTCGATGCGCCCGTCCGTGGAGTAGCCCAGGACCACGTCCATCTCCCCGGCGCGCACGGCCCCGTAGACCAGTCCTATCTCCATCGGGAACACCCGCTTGAAGTCGAACCCGTATATCCTCCTGAAGTCGCGGTAGCCGTCGCCCTTGCGCTCCATCCATGAGGTATCCACCCCAAGCTTCATGCCGGGCGCGATGCGGGCCAGGTCGCTGACCGTCCTCAGCCCCTCCCGCTCGGCGAGTTCGCGCGGCACCATGAAGGCATAGGTGTTCGCGAACCCCCAGGAGGGGTACCATTTTTCGCGGTAGCGCTTCTCGTACTCCCGGACCACGATCTCCAGCGCCTCCCTGGGGTCCGTCGTCATCGGCAGGCCCAGCTCCCCGGTCAGGGACGTCCCGGTGTACATGGCCCCGGACAGGTTGACGTCCCCGTTGTCGAGCGCCCTGCGGATCAGGACGGTGGACCCGAGGTTGTTCAACAGCTCCACCCGGACCCCCGGAAGATGGCGCCGGATCATCTGGGCGGTTATCTCGGCCAGGATCTGGCGCTCGGTCGTGTTGCCGCCCGCTACGACGATGCCGCCCTCCGGGGCGTCCCTTTCCGGCCGCATCGTAAGAAGCGCCGCGCCCGTCAGGACCGCCAGGAGGAGGAGTATCCGATATGCGTTTTTCCTGTGCTTCATGTTCGGCCTCCTTTCCGAAATCCAAGTGGGAAGTGTATCAGGGCCGGGACCGGAGCTTGGGGGACAGGGCGGCCTCGACCCGCCCCATCAGGGAATCCGTCAGGATCGCCAGGAGGGTGACGGGCAGGGTCCCCCAGACGATCATGGGGGGGATGTAGTTGTTCAGCCCCGTGAAGATGAAGTCGCCCAGGCCGCCGGCCCCGATGTAGGATGCGAGGGTCGCCCAGGAGACGACGTACACGCCGGAGGTCCGCACCCCCGCCATGATCACGGGCGCCGCCAGCGGTAGCCGGACCCGGAAGAGCCTCTGCAGAGAGGTCATGCCCATGCCCCTGGCCGCGTCCACGACGCTGCGGTCCACACCCTCGAGGCCCAGACAGGTGTTGCGGACGATCGGCAGCAGCGAGTAGACGAACAGCGCCGCGACGGCGGGCGGCCTGCCGACGCCCAGGAGCGGGATCATGACGGCCAGCAGGGCCAGGGAGGGGATCGTCTGGAGGATCGAGACCAGTCCGATGACGGCCCCCGAGATGCGTCTGAAGCGCGTGAGCAGCATCCCCAGGGGGACCGCGGCTGCGGTGCCGGCGGCCAGGGCCGAGGCCGAGATGCAGAGGTGCTCCCAGGTCTTCAGCAGCAGGGCCGTATGGTTCCTCAGGATGAAGTCAAGCATCGGGCGCTCCCTCCTGGGGCTCGTCCGTCGTCTGGACGGTGTCCTCCCGAATCGCGTCCTCGTCCGCGCCCCATACGTTGGCGTAGATGTCCTCGACCAGCGAGGCGCGCGTCACGACCCCGACCAGCCGGTTCTCGCCGTCGACGACCGGCAGGTAGCGATAGTTCAGATGGACGATCCAGTGGAGGGCGTCGCGGATCAGGGTGTCCTGGGCGATGAAGGAGGCCGGCTTCATGATCGTCTCGATCCGGTCCTGCATCAGGTCGGTCCGTTCGCCCTCCCGGCCGGTGCGGCCGGACTGTCGGGCCTGCTTGACGCTGACCTTCTCGATGTCGAAGATGTCGACCACGCCCTGGATCACCCCGTCCGGGTCGGTCACGAAGAGCGTCTCCGCCCGGTGCCGGCGCATGAGCCTCAGGGCGTCGCGGATGCTTTGCTCGCTCGTGACGAGGGCCGGATCCCTCACCATGACCTCGTCGACCGTGCGCAGCGCCAGGCGGGCCTCGTTGAGGCGGTCCTCGCCCAGAAGGCTCTCCACAAAGGCGTTGGCGGGGTTTTGCAGGATGTTTTCCGGCGCGTCGAACTGCACCACGCGTCCCTTGTCCATGATGACGATGCGGTCGGCAAGGGCCAGGGCCTCGTCCATATCGTGGGTGACGAAGACGACGGTCTTCCCCAGCTCCTTCTGGAGCCTCTTGATCAGCTGCTGGAGGGAGTCGCGCGTGATGGGGTCGAGCGCGCCGAAGGGCTCGTCCATCAGGATGATCTCGGGGTCCGCGGCCAGCGCCCGAATGACGCCCACTCGCTGCTGCTGCCCGCCGGAGAGCTCCGCGGGGTAGCGCTCCAGAAAGCTCTCGTCCAGCCCCACGCGCTTCATGAGCCTCTTCGCCGCGGCGCGCCGGCGCTCCTCGTCCCACTTCAAAAGGCTGGGGACCAGCGTGACGTTCTCGTAGATCGTCATGTGGGGCATCAGGCCGATCTGCTGGATCACGTAGCCGATCCGGCGGCGCAGCCGCACCGCGTCCATGGTCGCGATGTCGCGTCCGTTCAGGAGGATCGTTCCGCTCGTCGGCTCCGTCATGCGGTTGATCATGCGCATGCAGGTGGTCTTTCCGCTGCCGCTGGTGCCGATGAAGACGATGAACTCCCCCTCGTTGAAGGTGAGGGTCACGTCCTCCACGGCGGGCTTGTCGCCCTGGTAGGTCTTCGATACGTTTTTGAACTCGAGCATATATCAGGCTCCTTTCTTCCTTCTCCCTTTTCTGTGCCTCCTCTTCGCGTCTCCTTTTTCGTCGGCATGCGGCCCCGGCTGTGGGGTCGAGTATGCGGTTACACCCCACTCAATAGTACAACGGAAAATGTCTTTGCTGAAAAGGGCCGAATGGCCCTTTGAGAACTGGATGAACCTACGGGGATCGGGCTGTGTGGGACAGGTGAGAGAAAAGAAAAAGGGAGGAGCGGGACGGGCCCGCTCCTCCCGGGAAATTCGTCGGCCTACGCCCCCGGCGTCAGGAGCGTCAGGATGTCCTCCGCCGTCGAGCCCGCGAACATCTCATGGGTGGAGAGCCCCTCGAGGGCCTTCTCCAGGGCGGTGCGCGTGTAGGGGGTACCGACGAGACGCTCCAGCAACGGGGCGTAGTCCCCGCTGCCGAAATAGTCCCCGCGCAGTTCACAGCCGGTGATGATCCCCTTGTCCACCTCGAGGTAGGCCTCCACGCCGCCCCAGGGGAAGCGCGCCCTCTTGCGCTCGGTGAACTCCGGCGACTCGCCGTAGTTCCAGTCCCAGGTGGAATATTTCTCTCTCATGAGCGTCTCCACCTCCGCACGGTCGTCCGGCGTCAGCCCGCGCGGGGTCAGCCCCTCGATCCGCGCCTCCAGGAGTGAGATGAAGTCGGCGGCGGTCTGGGCCTGGGGCAGGGAGTCGCGGATGTTGCCCACCCGCGCGCGGACGGACTTGACGCCCTTGCTTCGGAACTTCTCCTGGGAGACCTTCAGGGCCTGCGACAGGACGTCCAGGTCGCTGTCGAAGAGCAGCGTGCCGTGGTGGAGCAGGATGCCCCCGCGCCGGTACTGGGCGCCGCCCGACACCTTCTTGCCGCCGATGGCGATGTCGTTGCGTCCCGACAGCTCCGCGTCCGCGCCGAGGGAGCGAAGCGCCCGGATGATCGGCTCCGTGAAGAAGGCGAAGTTGAACTCCCCCTCGCGGTCCGCCATGACGAAGCTGTAGTTGATGTTGCCGAGGTCGTGATAAACCGCCCCGCCGCCCGAGTTGCGCCGCACGACGTGGATGCCGCGCTCGCGGACGAAGTCGGCGTTGATCTCCTCGAGCGTATTCTGGAAGCGGCCCACGATGATGGACGGCTCGTTCTGCCACAGCATGAAGAACTCGCATCCCTCCCGGGCGGCCATCCGGCAGAGGTACTCCTCCAGCGCCAGGTTGTGCTGCGGACGGTGATCGCGATTTTCGATGACGTACATGGTGATCCTCCCGAGAAATGATGAATTTGGAACCGGAGCGGGGAGGAACGCCCCTCCCGTCCCCTCCGCCGCGATACAAAAATGCAGCCGTACCCTCGGTTGAGAGTACGGCTGCGTCCGTCGAAAGGTAGGTTAATAGCCCTTCAAAGTCAGGTTTCTGGCGGCCAGGGTCTCGTCCGGGCGCGCGATCATCGTGTTCTGAGGCGTGTTCTTGACCACGTCCGGGTTCGACTTCGCCTCCTCGGCGATCGCCTTCATCGCGTCGATGAACCCGTCCAAGTCGCCCTTGGACTCGGTGTCCGTCGGCTCGATCATGATGGCGCTGTCAACCACCAGCGGGAAGTACGTTGTGGGCGGATGATAACCGCAGTCGATCAGGCGCTTGGCGATGTCCATCGTCGTCACGCCGTTCTTCTGCTGGATCGCGTCGTTGAAGATGACCTCATGCAGGCTGTCCTGCGGGAAGGGCAGGTTGTAGACCCCCTTCAGCCCCGCCTTGATGTAGTTGGCGTTGAGGACCGCCGCCTCGGTCGCCGCCTTGAGGTCGTGCCCCATGGTGCGCGTGTAGGCCAGTGCCCGCACCAAGACGGCGAAGTTGCCGAAAAACGCCTGAAGGCGTCCGATGGAGAGCGGCAGGTCGGAGCAGAGCGTGTAGCGGTCTCCCTCCTTGCGGATGCGAGGGGAGGGCAGGAAGGGCTCCAGCGCCTCGCCCACCACGACGGGGCCCGCGCCGGGGCCGCCGCCGCCGTGCGGCGTGGAGAGGGTCTTGTGGACGTTGAAGTGCATCACGTCGACCCCCATCTTGGCGACGTTCACGTAGCCCATCAAGGCGTTCATGTTGGCGCCGTCGCCGTAGACCAGCCCGCCCTTCTCGTGGATGATCTTGGAGATCTCGGCCACGTGGCGCTCGAAGATGCCCAGGGTGTTGGGGTTGGTCAGCATGATGCCGGCCGTGTCCTCGTCCATGATCTCGCGGATGGACTCGGGGGTGACGATCCCGTCCTTGTTCAGCTCGACCGGGACGGGCGTGTAGCCGCAGATCGCCGCGGACGCCGGGTTCGTGCCGTGCGCCGTGCTGGGCATGATCACCTTTTTGCGCTGCTTGCCCTTGTGCGCGTGGTAGGCGTGGATCATCAGCATCCCCGTCAGCTCGCCCTGAGCGCCCGCCGAGGGCTGGAGCGACGCGGCCTTCATTCCGGTGAGCTTGAGCAGGTCCTGCTCAAGCTCGTACATGAGCTTGAGGGCGCCCTGGAAGCAGGCCTCCGGCATGAGGGGATGGACGTTCGCGAAGCCGGGCAGAGAGGCCATGCGCTCGTTGATCTTGGGGTTGTACTTCATGGTGCAGGAGCCCAGCGGGTACATCCCCGTGTCGACCCCGAAGTTCCACGTGGAGAGGCGCGTATAGTGACGGATGACGTCGACCTCGGACAGCTCCGGCAGTTTCGGGGCCGGTCCCGTCAGGGAGGCGTCCAGCTTGCTCTCCGGGACATCCTGGGAGGGAATGCTGATCCCCACGCGACCCTTGCTCGCTCGCTCCCACAGAAGCGCTTCTTTAAAGGCCAGGCCTTTGGTTCCGGGATAGCCGCCCATAATCAGGCCACCTCCTTCAGGAATGCGTCGATTTCCTCGCGGGTGTGGACTTCCGTCGCGCAGAAGAGCCACGCCCCCTTGTACTCCGGATAGTACTTGCCCAAGTCGAGCCCCGCGACGAAGCCCTTCTTCGCCAGCTCATCGTAGCGCTTCTCGAAGCCGGCCGGGGCCTTCATGGCGAACTCGTTGAAGAACGGCGAGTCGAAGAGCGGCTTGAAGCCCGCCTTCTCGAGCCCCGCCTTGAGGTAGGCGGCCTTGTCGTGGTTCAGCTTCGCGATGGCGTGAAGTCCCTCGCTCCCGGCGGAGGCCATGTACATCGCCGCCGTCAGGGCGTTGTGGCCGGAGTTGGTGCAGATGTTCGACGTGGCCTTCTCGCGGCGGATGTGCTGCTCGCGGGCCGCGAGGGTCAGGACGAAGCAGCGGTTGCCGTTCTTGTCCGTGGTCTCCCCCACCAGGCGTCCCGGGACGGAACGCACGTTCTTCATGGAACAGGCCAGCATGCCCACGCCGGGGCCGCCGGCGCTCAGGGGAATGCCGAAGCTGCTGCCCTCGCCGCAGACGATGTCGGCGCCGCAGCTGCCGGGGTTCTTGAGCAGCCCCCAGGCCATGGCCTCGGAGAAGGAGGCGATCAGCAGGATCCCCTTGTCGTGAGCCGCCTTGGCCGCGGCCTCGAGGTCCTCGATCACGCCGGCGAAGTTGGGGGACTGCACGACCAGGGCCGAGACGCCGTCGGGGATCTTGCTGAAGTCGGTGCGGCCGTCCGGGAGGACGGGCACCTCGACGGCCTCGAAGCCCGCGGGCCGGAAGTAGGTCTTCATCGCCTGGATGTAATGGGGGTGGTTCAGGCGGGAGTAGGCCACCTTCGGCTTCTTCTTGACGTGGATGGCCATGATCGCGGCCTCCGCCAGGGCGTTGGCGCCGTCGTACATGGAGGCGTTGGCGACCTCCATGCCCAGCAGGTTGGCCGTCATCGTCTGGAACTCGAAGATGGCCTGAAGCGTCCCCTGGCTGACCTCCGGCTGATAGGGGGTGTAGGAGGTCAGGAACTCGGAGCGGCTCGAGAGGTAGGGGATGTGGGCCGGGATGTGGTGGGGATAGCACCCGGCGCCGAGGAACGCCACGCTGTCGCAGTTGGCCTCGGCCATGGCGCCGAGCTCGGCCGTCAGCTCCCACTCGGTGCGGGGCTTGATGTCGATGGGACCGTCCATACGCACCTCAGCCGGGATGGTCGAGAAGAGATCCTCGACTTTTTTGACTCCGATCGTATCCAGCATCGCCCGGAGATCTTCCGGGGTGTGGGACAGGTATCTCATGGGATACGCCCCCTTTCGTCAATGATCGAGTGTCTTGACGTAATCTTTGTAGGCGTCGACCTTCATCAGGGCATCAAAGTCCTTGCTGTCGGGCACCTCGATCTCAACCATCCAAGCCGCCCCGTAGGGGTCCGTGTTCACCAGGTCCGGGGAGTCCGCAAGGGCCTCGTTGACCTTGACGACCTTGCCGGAGACGGGAGCGTTGAGGTCGCTGACCGCTTTGGTGGACTCCAGGGAACCGAAGGCCGCGCCGGCCTTGGTGGACGCGCCCACGTCGGGGAGCTCGACGTAGACGATGTCGCCCAGGGCGCCCTGAGCGTAGTCGTCCACGCCCACGACAACGACGTTGCCGTTCTTCTTCGCCCACTCGTGGGTCTTCGTGTAGGAAACATCCGCTTTGAAATTCAGCTCGTCAAACGCTTTCACAGGGTATTCCTCCTTAATAATGTATTCACGAACGGAGCCTGTTGTTGCCGGAACACGCGCATTTCCCTCCGCCGGTCGCCCCGAGATTTCCTCCGCTCGGGATCAGATGGCGACGCGGGCCGTGCGGCCCGGACGGATGTCGGCGACGACCTCCACCTCGATGGAACGGCGGTCGTCCTTCAGGGTGATCTTCGTGCCGGGCTCGAGCTTGCGGTCCACCCGAACATAGCCTGCGACGAGACCCTTCGGCTTGAAGTCCGCCGGCTTGTCGGGACTCGAGGTGCTGACGATCTTGCCGTTCACCCGGCTGCACGCCACCTCCACGCAGCAGGTGGTGACGACTCCGATGTCCTTGCCGTCAAGCAACACCCTGGCGCCATGGTGGGCGTCCACCTTGCGCGGGTCGAAGCCACAGTAGGGCAGGGTATAGCTCTCGGGGGGATTGTCGTAGACGGTCGAGCCGAGGAAGGATTTGGTCAGCTTGCCCTCCTTGTCGCGGGGCAGGGCGAAGTCCCAGGGGGTGTGGACGAAGGGCCACGGGCCGATGTCCTGCTGGGAGAGCGGAAGGACCGCACCCATCCGCAGGGAGTCGCGGGAGGCCAGACCGCAGGGAAGGATGTCGTCCCCGCCCGCCGCGACGAGCGCGTTCCACACGTCGACGGTCTTGCCGATCGGGCAGAGGATCTCGAAGCCGAGCTCCCCGGTGTAGCCGGTGCGGGAGAGCAGTACGGGGATATCCCCCTTCAGGCGCACGTCCTTGTTCTTCGCGGCGTCGTAGTCGCCCAGGAAGTGGAAGTACTTGAGTCCGTCGATGGAGCCCTTCTCGAGGACCTTGCGCAGGATCTCCGCGGACTTGGGGCCCTGGAGGTCGATCTTGCCGAACACGCCGTCCTCGTTCTTCACGTCGGCCTTGAAGGAGCCCATGTGCTTTTTCAGGTGGTCGGCCACGATGGAGGCCCGGTTCGAGTTGACGACCAGCAGGTAGTCCTCCCGGTTCTCGTTCATGTTGTAGACGATGCAGTCGTCCACGACATGGGCCTTCTCGTCGAGGATCATCGTGTAGCCGCAGGCCCCCTTGGCCAGCTTCTCGATGTTGCGGGTCAGGCAGAGCTGAAGGAGCCCGAAGGCGTCCTTGCCCGTCACCCGGACCAGGCACATGTGGCAGATGTCGAAGATGCCGCACTTTTCAACGACAAAAAGGTGTTCCTTCACTGCCCCCGCCTTGTACCACAGGGGCATCTCCCAGCCGCCGAAATCGGTCAGCTGCCCCTCCAGCTTGTGATGCACGTCGTTCAAAGGTGTTTTCTTGATCAAGCAAAATCCCTCCTCACAAGTTCGGATACTTCGCTTTCCCGACAATTCCACCTTTTCCACCGCTTTGAACCGGTTGCACCCTGCCTATCCGAGTGATCCCCAAACGAGCTCCCCGAAGGGGCAGGGAGTGAAAACGAGTTGGGCTTACGGAAGCCTGTCACCATTTTATCATTAGCCTACGGGAAATGGCGAGAGTATGAGAGAAATCCGTGAAAGTTTGCGGAAAAGGCCTGCGGAATGAAAATTTGCAGGGCGGACCTGTCGGGGAGGAGGATCCCGGCCCCCTGTGCACGGTCCGTACGTTTTTCGCATGGGGAGCAGATCCCCGCTCCCCGGGAAGGGCTGCGGAACGGAGGAGGCTTTTCATTTTTTGTTCCTTCCGTGACGCGGGGCAGGGCGTCGTCGTATCGGCCGTCGATAGTCCCGCTCCCACATCGGCCTCTCCTGGACCATCCCATACCCCACAGCATCCAAAGAATACGGGCTTTCCTCGGATCCTCAAACGCGATGGACGGCGATGCCGCCCATCGCGCCATCTGCATCGAGCGGCATCTTCTGGACGGTTGTCGGGCCGTTTGTGCCTGCAGAACTCGTTTAGCGCGGATACCCCAATCCGCAGGCAAAAAAGAGCACCCTGCAGGAACTGTTAGAGAGAACAGT
>NZ_CAUUGJ010000054.1:0-15445 GCF_963544685.1 uncultured Fretibacterium sp.
ATTTAATCCATGAAGCACCCCGGTGGTACCCCAGCTTGCCTGTTTTGAGGATGAAGCTTGCCGGGGCCGCCGCTACCCCCAAAGGGGAGCCTTCCGGCAGCCGCTCGCTTCGCTTGCGGGCCGATCAGTCTCAGGATAGCGGCGTGGGGGCATTAAGCAGACGACCGGCGAGTGGAGCGAGCCGTGTCGGTCGCTTAGTTTCTTCACCAGGGGGCTTCGCCCCCATGTTAATTTTAGGGAAGCGCTGGAGATTTTTGCCCATAGATGTTTTACATATTTTCCTTTGGCAAAATGTGCGTTCTTGTTTTAATCAGCGCTTCCCAATATCCGGCGGCGAGGTATGGGGCGCGGCAGATTGTCGATGTCACGTTTCAGGATATCGGTGCATCGTATTCTCCGCCTCCGTCTCGGGGCGGCGGCCTCGGCAAACCCGGCACTTTGTTATGATGGAACCGGCAGCCATAGAGACGGCGATTCCGACACGGCGTTTTTCAAAAAGACGAGCTCTCGCGAGCGGCGAAGGGCGGGTCCTCAGACCCGCCCTTCGTCCATCAAAACCAGGACCATCGCCGCAGGGACCGATCAGTCCTGCCACCGGAGGGCGAAGGCGGCCATCGCGGCGGCCCCCGTCCAGAGCACGGACTCGTTGACGTCGAACCGGGAGTTGTGGTGCGGATGGTCGCGCCCGTCCCCGAAGGTGGAGCAGTGATAGAAAAATGCGCCCGGGACCTTCCGAAGGTACTCGGCGAAGTCCTCCGCCCCGGAGGAGGGCCGCACGACCTCGTGCTCCGACCCCTCGCCCAGCGTCGCCCTCAGGATGTCCCGCATCCTCAGGGTGATCGCCTCGTCGTTGACGACGGGGGGCAGGTACCCGCTGAAGGTCACCGTTCCGCGCCCGCGCATGGAGGCGGCCACGCCCTCGATCGTCGCGGTGATGCGCTCCTTGAGGAAGGCGTCGGTCTCCGTGTTGAAGCACCGCATCGTCCCGAAGAGCTCGCAGGTGTCGGCGATGACGTTATGGGCCCGTCCGCCCGAGATCTTACCGAAGGTGACGACGGCCGGCTCGAAGGGGCTGAGCTCCCGACTGACCAGGGTCTGGAGCTGGGAGACGACCTCCGCGGCCATCACGATCGGGTCCACCGTCAGGTGGGGCGTGGCCCCGTGCCCTCCCCGGCCCTGGAGCTCGACTCGGATCGTCGTCGTCGAGGCCATCATGGGCCCCACCCGCCAGCCGATTTGTCCGGGCTCGAGGCCTTCCCAGATGCTCCCGGTGTGGAGCCCCACAATCGCATCGACCCCATCCAGGGCGCCGCTCTCGATCATGGAGAGCGCCCCCGCGACGGTCTCCTCCGCCGGCTGGAAGAGAAAGCGCACCGTCCCGGCAAGCTCGGACCGGGCCTCGGCCAGCAGCCGGGCCGCCGTCAGCAGCATGGCCACGTGGGCGTCGTGCCCGCAGGCGTGCATGCAGCCGTTCGTGGAGGCGTAGGGCAGCCCCGTCTCCTCCCTCACGGGCAGCGCGTCCATGTCGGCGCGCAGCGCCAGGACCTTTCCCGGGCGCCCCCCCACGAGGTCGGCGCAGACCCCGTGCCCGCGCCCCATCCCCGGCCGGAGCCCGTCCAGGTTCAGCTTCTCCAGCTCACGGACGATCACGCCCTCCGTGAAGGGCAGTTCGTGCTCCAGCTCCGGATGGGCATGCAGCTCCCGTCGGAGCTCCGCGGCATAGCCGTTCAGCTCCGAGGCCTTTTTTCCGAAGCCCTTCAGGTCCTTCCCGTCCATATTCACCAGCATCCCCTTTTCGATAAAAAAGATGAAAAACGTCCCCGGCCGGCCTCAGCCGAGGTATCCCCAGGCGAAGATCGCCATGAAGGCGGCCAGCAGCAGATTGAACAGGGCACGGCCCCTCTGTCCGGCCCGCAGGCGCCGCACCGCCATGAACGTCATGGCCGCGGCACAAAAGAACAGGATCGCCGCAGGAATGGGAATGGCCATCGTCATCGTCCCAACCGCACCTCCTTCGTCGTTTTTCCCCGGCGTTCGCGGATTTTTCCGCATAAAAACCCATGGCACGAAACGCCCCTCCCTGTAGAGTAGCGAAAGAGGCTCCGGGATGCAAGAGGGGATTCATGAGAAAAACCGGGCTCCGGGGTTCCGCCAGATTCTTTCAGTCTCTTTCAGGAGGTTTTGCCCATGAAGTTTGCCGATCTGCTCACGCTCGGATTCGTTCTGAGCTGCGTCCTGCCGCTGGCCTCGACGGCCTGCGCCGCGGAGAGCGGGGAGGATTCCCCCTCCGTTCCGCCCGTCCTCCCCATGGAGGATTTCTTCCGCAACCCCGAGGTCGGCGCCTTCTCCCTGTCGCCCGACGGCGCCAAACTGGCCTTCGTCAAGCCCTGGGAGCGCCGGATGAACGTCTACGTCCGCGACATCGAGACGGGCGCCGAGAAGCGCGTGACGAGCGCGACGGAGCGCGATATCGCCGGCTTCTTCTGGAAGGGCAGCGACCGCATCGTATACATTCAGGACAAGGGCGGGGACGAGAACTTCCACATCTACCTGACGGACATCGAGGGCAAGGCATCGCGGGACCTCACGCCGTTCGACGGCGTCCGGGCCGGGGTGCTGGACGACCTGGAGGAGGACCCGGAGCACATGCTCCTCGAGATGAACCGGCGCAATCCCGAGGTCTTCGACGTCTACCGGTGTGAGCTGGCCACAGGGGAACTCACGCAAATTGCCGAGAACCCCGGCAACATCACCGGCTGGCTGACCGACCACGACGGCAGGCTCCGCGTCGCCTACGAGACGGACGGCGTCAACTCCAGCCTGCTCTACCGCCCGACGGAGAAGGACGCGTTCAAGACGCTCGTCACCACGAACTTCAAGGACTCCTTCCTCCCCCTGATGTTCGGCTACGACAACAAACTCCTCTACGTGGCCTCGAACCTCGGGCGCGACAAGATCGCCGTCTACACATTCGACCCCGACGCGAACAAGACGCGGGACCTCGTCTTCGAGCACCCGGACGTGGACGTGGCCAGCCTGATATCCTCCAAGAAGCGCAAGGTGATCACGGGCGTCGTCTACACCACGGACAAGAGCCGCTACCACTTCTTCGACAAGGACCGCAAGGAGCTCCAGGACACCCTCGAGAAGTTCTTCCCGGGCTACGAGGTCGCCGTCACGGGAATGGACGACGACGAGCGGCGCGCCACCGTCAGGGTCTACGGGGACCGCACGCGCGGTGGCTCCTACCTCTTCGACCGGCAGAGCAACAGCCTGACGAAGCTGGCGGACCACTCGCCCTGGCTCAAGGAGACCGAGATGGCGCCGATGGAGCCCATTCAATACACCTCCCGCGACGGACTGACGATCCACGGCTACCTGACGCTCCCCCTCGGCGTCGCGTCCAGGGACCTTCCGCTGGTCGTCATCCCGCACGGCGGGCCCAGCGCGCGCGACGAGTGGGGGTTCGATTCGGAGGTGCAGTTCCTGGCCAACCGCGGCGCGGCGGTGCTCCAGGTCAACTTCCGCGGCTCCACCGGCTACGGCAAGAAGTTCTGGCAGGCGGGCTTCAAGCAGTGGGGACGCACCATGCAGGACGACGTCACCGACGGCGTGGAGTGGCTCGTCAAACGAGGCATCGCCGACCCCAAACGCCTGGCTATCTACGGCGGCAGCTACGGCGGCTACGCGGCCCTGGCGGGCGCGACCTTCACGCCCGACCTCTACGCCTGCGCCGTCAGCTACGTGGGGCCGTCCAACATCTTCACCCTGCTGGAGAGCATCCCCCCCTACTGGGAGCCCTACCGCGAGATGGAGTACGAGGAGATCGGGCACCCCGTCAAGGACAAGGAGCTGCTGGAGTCAATATCGCCCGTCCTCCACGCGGACAAAATCCGCATCCCGCTCTTCGTGGCGCAGGGCGCCAACGACCCGCGCGTCAAGAAGGCGGAGTCCGACCAGATCGTCGAGGCCGTCCGCAAGGCGGGCAAGGACGTCGTCTACATGGTCAAGGACAACGAGGGACACGGGTTCCGCAACGAGGAGAACCGGTTCGACTTCTACCGCGAGATGGGCGGGTTCCTCAAGAAGCACCTGGGCCTGCGCTGACGTCCTCCAGGCCGACAGCGGGGAGAGGGGGGACCTCTCCCCGCTGGGCGTTTTGCGGATTTTTACCTTTCCCCCGCTCGGATGCGGAATATGACGATGACGCGCCCGCCGTCCTGCTCCATAATGGCGCGGTGGGATCGGAACGAGGAACGAGGAAAAAGTTTTCGGCCGTTATGGTGCGGCGGAGGCCAAGGAGTGACGTATTGTGACGAGGACGGCATTGTCTGAGAAGATTCCCCCGATCGACAGGATGACCCCGGCTCAGCTCGAGTCGGCGCTGTTCGCCATGGGGTGCTTCAAGGGCCTCGAGGCCAGGCTCGGCATCACGAGGGGGGTGTGGAGGACCAGCGTGGGGTACGCGGGCGGGTCCTTTCCCACCCCCACCTACGACGACACCGGCGACCACGTCGAGACCGTGAGGGTGGAGTACGACCCGCGGACGATCAGCTACGGCCAGCTCCTGGAGCTCTTCATGTGCTGGTACTGCGGCACGCCACCGGATGCCGCGCCGCGCCGCGCCCCCTGCATCTTCGTGAGGGACGCCAAGGAGCGCCGACTGGCTCAGGCCGCGGCCGACCGAAGCATCCTCTGCGGCCGCAGCTATCCGAGGTCCCGGATTGTCCCCGTCAAGCCGTTCCATCCCGCGGAGGCCTGGTGCCAGAAGTACTACCTGCGCCGCGTCCCCTGGCTCTTCGAGGAGCTGATGGTCCTCTACGGCGAGGAGGAGGGACTGCTTCGGTCCACGTCCGCAACGCGGCTCAACGCCTTTCTGGGGCTTCCCGCCGTGCCGTCCCCGCGCTGCTCCCTGCCGGAGGACATCGACCTCTACGGGCTGACGCCCTACGCCGTGCAGGCGCTGCAGCACCTTGGAATCTGAAATTGGAGGCTGAGCACCGATCAGGCAGCAAAGGGGGGACATGCCCCCGCCGAGAGGAGATCCCTTTATGAACATCACCATTGTCGGTTTGGGCGGAGTGGGAGGAATCGTAGGCGGGCGTCTGGCCGCGGCGGCGGCGGACGTTCCGGAGCTCCGGGTGACCTTCTGGTGCCGCGGCGACACCCTGAGGAACGTCCGGGAGAACGGCCTGCACATCGCAGGGCCCGACGGCACGATCACCGTCCGGCCCGCGCTCGCGACGTGCGACCCCGCGGAGGCCGGGATCGCCGACGTGCTGTTCTTCGCCACCAAAGGCTATCAGCTCGAGGAGGCGGCCCGGGCCGCCTTTCCCCTCGTCTCGCCCTCCACCCGCGTCATCCCTCTGCTCAACGGCGTGTCGGCCGGTGAGACCCTCGAACGCATCCTGCCGCCCTGCGACCTCCTCGGCGGCTGTCTCTACATCTCCTCCCACGTCGAGTCCCCAGGGACGATCCGGCAGGTCGGAACGGTGCAGCGCCTCCTGTTTGGCAACGGAAAGCTCTGCGAGGCGGAGAACCGCATACGCTACGCCGACTTGGCGCACATCCTCAGAAAAACCGGCATTCAGATCACCCTGACGGAACGCATCGACATCGAGATGTGGGCCAAATTCCTGTTCCTGTCCCCCCTGGCGGCCGTCACGACGCTTCGCCGCAGGACGATCGGGGCTGTGATCGAGGACCCCGAGGGACGGACCGCCGTGATGGACCTGATCCGGGAGGCCGAGGACCTGGCCCGGTCCCTCGGCGTCGCCCTGCCGCAGAACATTGCGGACCTGACCCTGGAAAAGGCCCGCTCCTTCGCCCCCGACACCAAGACCTCCATGCAGCTCGACCAGGAGCAGGGCAAGACCACGGAGCTCGAGTTCCTGGTCGGGCACGTCTGCCGCGAAGGGCGGATCCAGAGAGTTCCGACCCCGGCCTACGACAGGTTCTACAAGGGGCTGAAGGCCATCTGCAAGGCCGGGTAGAACGGGGGCCCGCAAGGATGAGATGTGAGAGACGTGGGGCGTTCCCTCCCATCGCCGTCTTTTTTCTTGCCGTGTCGCTCCTGACGGCGCCGTCCGCCGGGGCCGATCCCTTGACGTTCTCCTGCGCAATGGGCGACGTCGAGGCGGTCCACAGCGCCCTCGCCGGGGGAGCCGACCCCAACGCCCCCGACGAGCACGGCTGCCCTCCGCTCTGCCGCACCGTGAGCGCCGGGGTGGACGCCCCGCTCTCCATGCACCTGGAGGTGATCCGCCTGCTCGCGGACTCCGGGGCAAAGATCGACGCACCAGCCCCCGGGGGCGATACCCCCCTTCTCCTCTCCCTTTACAAGGGACGCTCCTTCACCGAGGTGACCGAGCTCCTCCTCGAGCTCGGCGCCGACCCCAACGGTCCCGGACCGGCCGGGCTCTCCGGCGGGCTTTCCGAGGGGGAGCGCCCCCTGAACGCCGCGGCGCGGGAACCCGCCTCCGTGCGGCAGCTGGAGCTTCTGCTGTCGAAGGGAGCGGACGTACGGCTGAAGGACGGAGCGGGACGCAGCCCCCTGGAGACGGCGGTCACGTCCCCTCACCCTTCCGCGGAAAAGGTACGGCTGCTCCTCGACGCCGGGGCGGACATCAACGGAACCTTCAGCCTGTGGGAGGAGGAGGGGGTCACGCCGCTCATGGCCGCAGCCGCCCTGGGCTCTCCCGACCTCATCCGCCTGCTGCTGGACCGCGGCGCGCTGGCTGCCCTTTCGAACCGTTCGGGGCTCCGGGCGCGCGATTACGCCCTGCGCGCGGGACGGGAGGAGAACGCCGCCCTGCTGCCCTGACCGCCTTCCGCCCTGACTTTCTTCCACTTTAACTTTCTTCCACGGGGCACGGGGATGAACCCCGGCCCCCGTTTTTTCCCCTCAACATTGTAAACCACACATATACTTTAAGTTTACATTTATCCGTCGCCGTGCTATAGTCTTTGCTCGATTCGGCGGGTGCGCATGTTCGGATATGGGGGTGCGGAGATGTCGTTGAAGGACGAGGTCCTGAGGATGCTGGAGGACCACAGGGGCGAGGCCCTGTCCGGGGAATCGGTCGCGGAACGCCTCTCCGTCTCGCGGGCCTCGGTCTGGAAGGCGGTGAGGGCCCTGAGGGAAGAGGGGCACAAGATCGGAGCGTCCACGCGCAGGGGCTACCGGATGGAGCCGGACAGCGACGTCCTGTCCGAGGAGGGAATACGGGCCTGCCTCTCGGAGGGGTCCCTCGTCCGCGGCGTCGTGTGTCTCGCGTCCGTGGACTCCACCAACACCTACGCGAAGGGGTTGGCGCTCTCGGGCGGGGCGCACGGCACGCTGGTCGCCGCGGACCGGCAGACGGCGGGGCGCGGCCGGCGCGGACGTTCGTTCTTCTCGCCCCCGGGGACGGGGCTTTACATGAGCCTGATCCTGCGCCCGCTTATCGAGCTGGAGCGCTTCCAGGCCGTGACCATCGCCGCGGCGGTCGCCGTCTGCCGGACCATCGAGGCCCTGACGTGCCGCCGCCCCCGCATCAAGTGGGTGAACGACATTTATTTGGATGGGGGCAACGGCCTGGAGGGGGCCGACGGCGAGGAGCGCAAGATCTGCGGCATCCTGACCGAGGCGGTCAGCGACGTGGAGAGCGGGACGATAGAGAGCGTCGTCGTCGGCATCGGCCTCAACGTCTCGACCCGGGACTTCTCCCCGGACCTGGCCCGTATCGCGGGCTCCCTCCTTCCGGGAAGCGTGAGCCGGAACCGTCTGGCAGCGGGGATTGCGGAACGTCTGATGGACTGTCAGGAGCGGCTCGGCGACCCCGAACTGATCCGGGAGTACCGGGACCGTTCCCTGCTCCTGGGGCGGGAGGTCCGCTTCATGCGGGACGGAGCGGAGTGCCGCGGGCTGGCCCTGGATATCGATGTGCAGGGCTGCCTGCTCCTTCGGGAGGAGGACGGGACGGTCGTAGCCCTGAGGTCCGGAGAGGTGCATCAGGTACGCCCGGTTCGGATGCATTAAAAAAGGGCGCCGGGGAACTTGTTCCCTGGCTGAGGGTTTTGGGGCAAGGCCCCCATGTTGATTTTGGGGAGAGATTTTAGATGAGAAAAGGAAAATTTCTGAGCACGCGGGAGCTGGTCCTCTGCGCGCTCTTCTCCGCGCTGACCGCCGTGGGGGCGTGCATTCGGATTCCGCTGCCCATGCTGACGCTGACGCTGCAGTTCTTCTTCACCAACCTCGCCGCTCTGCTCCTCGGGCGGAAGCTCGGTGCGTTCGCCGCGGCGGGCTATGTCCTTGCGGGGCTCGCCGGACTGCCGATCTTCGCCGGCGGCAGCGGGGGCGTCGCCTACGTGCTGCACCCCACGTTCGGCTACCTCGTCGGCTTCATCGCCGGGGCCTGGGCCGCAGGCTTCGTCGCCGAGCGTCTGAGGCCGGGGATGAGGACCTGGATGCTCGCCGGCCTGACGAACCTGGCGGTGCTCTATGCTCTGGGGATGGCCTACTACTACCCCATCGCCAACTATTATCTCAAGACCCCCTTCGGCGTCAAAGCCCTGTTCTATTACTGCTTCCTGCTTCCTCTCCCGGGGGACCTCATCAAGTGCCTTCTGGGCGCGGTCGTGACCGACCGGCTCAGGGCCACGCTTCCGGGCGGAATGCTCCCCGCGGCCTCAGCGGGTCGTGAAGTGTCCGACAAGGAGGACATAGAGGGATAAGGGCTCGCTCAAGGCCCGGGCCTGCGGATCACCATGCGCTCCGCATAGCGCCCGAAGAAATGGTAGCCGGATCCGCCCTCGGCGACGATGTCCAGCAGCTCGTCCGGGCGGGTCACCAGAACCCCGCCCAGGACGTCGACCCCTCGCTCGAAAAAGGCATCGGGGAGCATGCTCGCCGTCGGTCCCGCCACGACGACCCGGGCGTCCGGCCGCGCCATCTCCAGCAGGCCGGACAGGGTGCCGTTGAGGACGGTCGTCCCCGTCACGACCAGGAGATCCGCCTGCGGCACCACCTCGGACGCCCGGTCGGCCGGAACGTAATGGGGCATCTCGCGCTCCTTGAGGGTCCTCGGGTCCTGCTCCAGCACCCGGAAATCGACCGACTCCGCCAAAAGGCGCTTCAGCATCGGGACCAGCGCCCCGACCACGACCGCGCAGCCGCCCCTCGGCAGCTCGACGTCGTCGAACGCGTCCCTCCCCAGGGACAGCTCGTAGGTTTTCGAGGGCATCCGGTCCCAGCAGGCAGCGCTCAGGGCGTTGAGGACCGCGACCCCCAGGGCCTCGCGCAGGACGTTCCCGCAGGAGAGGTCGTCCAGGAAAGCGCCGACAGGACGCCCCCTCAGTTTGCCGGACAGGGGCATCTCCCGGGCGGAGCTGGGACAGCAGACCGCCTGGGGAATCTCCTTGATCGGCGTGAAGGAGAGCCCGCCATGTCCGTCGCTGAGCTTGACCCCCGTGAAGAAAATTCCCAGCACGGCGCGTTCGACGGTCATCCCGTCCAGCCCGTCGCCCAGGCGGCCCCGCACCGCCGCTACGGTATCCTTCAACAGCACGTCCGTCACGCTATCGACCTCCCGCCGCGAAAGTTTTCAATCTCAGGAGTCACGGGCAAGGCAGGGGACCGCTCAGGCCCCGGCCGGCTTTTGCCCGAATCACTTTCCGTCGATGATCTCCGATATCTGCGCGTCGCTCATGTCGTACAGGAAGAAGGTGGCGTAGAATTTGCGGATCTCCTCCCTCAGGGTCGCCTCGGGCATGAGCTCGGGATAGAGCTTGTTCATCATCCAGAGGACGACCAGGGGCTGCTCCACCGTCCGGTTGCCCCAGACGTGCGCCACGGTGGGGATGACGAAGCACCTTCCGTCCTTCACGGCGGCGACCCCGCGGTAGTTGGGGTTCTCCCGCATCTCCTCGATCTGTCTGGCGGTGTTGGCGACGATCACGTCGGGGTTCCAGAGCAGCAGGTCCTCCAGGGTGTAGGTCCGCCTCTCGCCGGACGACCGCCCGTCGTCGGTGACGCTGATGCCGCCCGCCTCCCGTATCCACCATTCCGCGATGATGTGCGGCTGCGTGAACCCCACGGGGTCGCCGTAGAGCACCTTCAGCCGCTCCTTCTCCGGGATGCCGGACGTCAGGGAGGCGGCCTGGGCGAGCTTCTCGTCGAAATAGGCGATGTAGGCGTCCGCCGTCTCCTTCTTGTTCAGCACCTCGCCCATCAGGGTCACGGCCTTCTTCACGTCGTCGACGTTCTTCCATTCCAGATAGACGCAGGCGACCCCGTTCCGCTCCAGCACCTGGGCGGTCTCCTTCGTCATCGCGAGGCACACGTCGGTCCGGGCCTGGAGGATGTTCTCCAGCAGCAGCTCCCTGTTGGCGTCCTCGAACAGAGGGCCATTCGCGATCTGGGGGGCGAACTGGTACTGCATCTTCCACCGGTCGGTCTTGGTGAAGCCGGCGGACATCTGGTTGTAGATCTTGCTGCCCTCGCCCATCAGCTCCACGAACGCGTTCAGGACCCCGATAGAGCCCAGGGTCCCGATGCGGTGGATCTCCGCCGGAAGCACGACGGACCGCCCCGCCATGTCGACGACCGTCCTGACGTCGGCCGACGCCGCCTCCGCGGCCAGCGCCTTCCGGGGCGAAAACACGGGGCCAGCGCCGACCGATACGGCAAGCGCCAGGCAGAAGGACAAAACCCCCAACCGCAGTACAAACTTCCTCATGTTCCTTCCAATCCTCATGATACTATTCCTCCTTCATTTTGGGTTCCGTTCACCACATCGTTTCCAACGCCGGAATTCTCCCCGTCATCCAGGACGGGGACGCAGACCTTCACGCACCCGCCTCCGGCGACGGGCGCATGGGCGACGACGGTTGGAGTTCCGTAGAGCCCGGACAGAACCGCGTCGTCGATGACCTCGTCCGGTGCCCCCCGCGCGAACACGGCGCCGTCCTTCAGCAGAAGCACCTCGTGGGCGGTGAGAAAGGCGTGGTCCGGCGAGTGGGAGGTCATCAGCACGGCGTAGCCCTGCCGGGCAAGGCCCCGTATCGTGCCAAGCGCCCGCACCTGATTGCCGAAGTCGAGGTTCGCGGTGGGCTCGTCCAGCACCAGGAGCCGCGCCTCCTGGGCCAGAGCCCTCGCCATCAGCACCATCTGCCTTTCGCCCCCGCTCAGATGCTGGAACACGTGTCCCCTCAGGTGTCCTATCCCCAGGCGTTCCATCGCCAAGGCCGCCTTCCTCCGGTCCTCGCGGCCCGGGGCGTTCCCGAGCCCCAAGTGTGCGACCCGCCCCATCAGCACGACCTCCTGGACCTCGTACGGAAAGGTCAGGGCCGAGGACTGCGGCACGTAGGCCATCAGGCGGGCGCGGGCGCGGCGCGTCAGGGCGGACAGATCCCGCCCGTCCCAGAGGAACCGCCCCTCGTCCGGCCGCAGCAGGCCCAGCAGACAGCGGAGCAGCGTGGTCTTCCCGGTGCCGTTCGGGCCCAGCAGGCACATCACGCGCCCCGCGGGCAGGGTGAAGGATATGTCCTCCAGCACGATTCGGCCGCGATGATAGTGAAAGCCGACCCCCTGCGCCTCCAGCACTAGAGCCACCCCTTGCGGACCCGGGAGAGCAGGACCACGAAGATGGGGGTCCCCACCAAGGCCGTCAGCACGCCCAGCGGCAGCTCCACCCCCGGAACGCCCCGGACGATCGTGTCCATCCCGAGCAGGAAGAGGGCGCCGACGCCGAACGAGGTCGCGAGAAGCCGCGAGTAGTCGGCCCCCACCAGCAGGCGGGCGATGTGCGGCACGACCATGCCGACCCATCCGACGATGCCGCAGATGCTGACCGAGACGACCGTCATCAGGGTCGAGGCGAGGATGACGACCACCTTGACCAGCCCCACGTTCACCCCCAGGGCAGCCGCCTCCTCGTTGCCCGCGGCCAGAGCGTTGATGGAGTAGCGAAAGAGGAACAGGAGAAGCAGGGCGACCGCCAGGAACGGCAGCAGGACCAGGACGTCGTGGTTGGAGCCCCGCCCCAGGCTCCCCATCAGCCAGAAGGTGATGGAGGGCAGGACGTTGTCCGTGTCCGCCATCGTCTTGAGTATGGAGAGCAGCGCCTGGAAGAGGCTGGAGACGACGATGCCGCCTAGGACCATCACCGTGATCTCCTGACGTGCGAAGGCGTAGCCGATGGCGCTCGCCATCAGGACCGCCAGGCTCCCGAACGCGAAGGCCGAGACCTGGACCTGCCACCAGGCGAGGTTGTTCAGCATCGCGAGGGCGGCCCCGAAGCCGGCCCCGGCGGACACCCCCAGCAGGTCCGGCGACACCATAGGATTTTTGAACAGCGTCTGGTACGACGCCCCGGCCGCGGAGAGGGCGCCCCCCGTCAGGATCGCCAGCAGGATGCGGGGCAGGCGCACGTTCAGGACGACGGTCTCGAGCGTCGGGTCCCCGTTCGGGGCCGCCATCCCGAGACGCGAGAGGACGATCTCCGCCAGGGTCCCGGGGGAGATCGCAAAACGCCCGATCCGGAAGGCGAGGATTCCGCCCGCGAGGATGAGCAGATAGAGCAGGCTCAGCTTGACCGTAAAATAACGCCCTCCGCCGGAGGCTTCCAGCATGTCCGTTCCCTCACCTTCCAACGCTCGCACGACTCAACAGCGCACGGCCGCGGCAGCGCGCGCGCCGTGCCCCAAACGGAGACTCAAAGGGCGGGCTCCCTGCCGAAGAACGAGCGGTACTCCTCGTCCGTCAGCTCATAGCGATAGAACACCCTGAAAAACTCCCGGGTCTCCTTTTCCAGGTCGATCTCCCGGGTATAATCCGGATAGAGCAGCTTGGCCAGCCACATGAAGCCCAGCGGAGACTCCGGAGAGGGGCGGTCCCACCAGAAGGCTCCGATGGGACACTCGTGGACGGCCTTGTTTTTGACGGCCTTGAGGTCCTGTATCCTGGGGTCCTCCAGGATATCGGCCGTCCCGTTTCCCTGCTGGGTCACGATGATGTCCGGGTCGATCCGCATGACCTGCTCGACGCCGATCTCGCCCTTCGGGGTCTCCTCCAGGGCGCAGACGCCGCCGGAGCCGCGAATCCAGTGCCATCCCCAATCGCTGGCGCTCGCCTTCGTGATGGTCTTTCCGGTGTAGTAGACCACCTTGCGCTCTTTCTCCGGGACGCGCCCCACCAGGGTCTCCACCCATCCCAGTTTTTCGTTCCAGTAGTCCACAAGCCTCCTGGCCTCCGTCTCCCGGCCCAGGATCGTGCCCAGGTTCAGAAACTCCTGCTTCAGCTTGTCCACCGCCGCCCAGCCGATGAGCATCGTATAGGTGGGCATTCCGGCCTCCTCGATCAGCCTGTTTCCCTTCTTGGAGCTGACCCCCACGAGGACGAGATCCGGCGCCGCCTTCATCAGCTCCTCGACGTTGACCTTGTCGAAGGAGCCGGGGTCCACGACCTCCGCGAACCGGGGAAACATCCTGAGCAGCTGCGGGAAGCGTTTCATGCCGGGCTGGGCCACGATCTTCTCCGCACACCCCAGGACGGCGACCTCATGGGTGGTTCCGCCATAACAGGTGATCGCCAGACGGTCCACCTTTCCGGGAACGGCGACGTCGCGCCCTGCGGCATCGACCACCGTCTCCCCCGCCCCGGCCGCTCCGCCGAGTCCCGCCAGAACCGCAATCCCCAGCAGAAAAGCCGTCAGTTTCAACGAGTACCGCCTCATCATCAAAGGTCCCCCTTCCCTATCGGGCCGGCCCAAACCGCCGCGGCGGCCGACCTCACGAAATCGGCGTCCTCCGACGCCCCATGGCCTCATCCCTCCGGCGACTCCCACGGAACCGGAACACAGGTCTTGATGGTCCATCCGCCCTCCCGCCGCCGGAGTATCCGCACATCTATGCCGTAGGCCTCCCGCAGAGCGGGCTCCGTCAGCACCTCCTCGACCGCTCCGACCCGGAAAGGAAGCCCCGGACTCAGGATCGCGGCACGGGAACAACAGAAGAACGCGTGATCGGGCACATGGGAGGTCATCATGATCCCCATTCCGCTCCGGGCCAGCAGCCTCACCTGCTGGAGCACGCGCATCTGGTTTCCGAAGTCCAGGTTCGCGGTCGGTTCGTCCATGACCAAAAAATGCGGCTCCTGCATAAGGGCACGGGCGATGAGCACCATCTGCCTCTCCCCGCCGCTGATCTCCGTGTAAACGCAGTCCCTCAGGTGGGAGGCCCCCAACCGGTCGAGGATTCGGGCAGCCCGCCCGAACTCCTCCCGCGAGGGGCCCGAAAAGATTCCGGATCGGGCCAGGCTCCCCATCACGACGACGTCGAGGACACGAAAGGGAAAGGGGGGCTCGTGGCTCTGAGGGACGTAACCGATGAGCTTCGCCATCCCCTTGCGGTCCCGATACGGAACCCCTTTCCCGTCGATCAGGAACGAGCCGCCGTGCAGGGGCAGGAACCCCAAAAGGGACTTGAACAGCGTCGATTTCCCGACCCCGTTCGGCCCAAGCAGACAAAGCGCCTCGCCCGTCTCCAGGGCAAACGACACGCCGCCCAGGACATCGCGCCGTCCATAACCGGCGCGGACCTCCACGGCCTCGAGCCTCATACCCATCCCTTCCTGCGCCGGAAGAGGAGGTAGACGAAGAAGGGCGCCCCGATCAAGGACGTCAGGATCCCCAGGGGTATCTCGCTCGTGAAGAAAAGGCGCGCCAGGTTGTCGACGAAGAGGAGAAAGCAGCTTCCGACCAGAAAGGAGGTGGGGATCAAATCCCGGCAGTTGGGGCCCGTGAGCATTCGGGCCAGGTGGGGGATGACCAGTCCTATCCACCCGATCATCCCGCCGACCGCGACGGAGGCCGCCGTCAGCAGCGTTGCTGCGGAAATGAAGACGGCCCTCAGACGCACGGTGTCGAGCCCCATGGCCTGGGCCTCCTCGTCCCCGAAGGCCATGGCGTTGAGCTGCCAGCGAAGCAACACGAGGGGCAGGAGCCCCAATACGCAGGGAGGCAGCAGCAGCCGCGCGTCCTTCCCGGTCACCGAGGACAGGCCGCCCATCAGCCAGTACGTAATCTCGGGCAGCTTCCCGAAGGGGTCGGCGACGTACTTGCCGAGGCTGACGAGCGAGGAGAAAAGCGTGGCGATGACGATGCCGGCCAGCACCAGGACCAACAGAGACTCCTTGCCGCGGCTCACGAGCAGACAAATAGCATAGGAAAGGGCTACGGCAGCCAGGCCGAAACAAAACGCCGAAAGCTGAACGAGGACGAACGGGAGGGAAAAAAGGATGGCCAAAGCCGCTCCGAAACACGCCCCCGCGGAGGCCCCCAGGATATCGGGCGAGACCATGGGGTTCCGGAACAGCCCCTGATAGACCGCCCCCGAGACGGACAACGCCCCCCCTATCAACACGGCGGCACAGACGCGCGGGATCCGCACCCTCAGCACGACCGAC
>NZ_CAUUGJ010000055.1:0-15150 GCF_963544685.1 uncultured Fretibacterium sp.
CCCCCAGACGGCGCAGCTCTCCCCCAACGCCTGGCTGACCCGCCTGATGCCCCCGATGCGCCTGCACTCCGGATTGATCTACGCGGTGCTCCTCGCCGTGCTGACCTACCTGATGCTCTGGAGGACGACCTTGGGCTACCGCATGAGGGCCTGCGGGGCCGAGCCCCTGGCCGCGCGCTGCGCGGGCATGAACGTGAAGCGCCACCTCGTCCTGGCCATGCTTCTGGCCGGAGGAATGGCGGGGCTGGCCGGGGCCGTGGAGCTGTGCGGCGTGCATCGCCGCGCCCTGGAGGCGCTCTCCGCGGGGTATGGGTTCAGCGGGATCGTGGTGGCCCTCTTCGGCGGGCTTCACCCGCTGGGGATCATCCCCGCCTCGATGCTCTTCGGGCTTCTGATCGTCGGTGCGGACATGATGCAGCGGGCCGTCACCATCCCCGCCCACATCATCCTGGCCATTCAGGGTCTGATCATCCTGGCCGTCGTCTCCTCCTCGATCTTCATCTCGAACCGAGGCATACGGGCCCGGATCCTGTCCCACTTCATCCGAGAGGAGGCCTCCTGACATGGGCTGGGAATCCCTGTTCTCCGTCATGCTCGCCGCCGCCGTCCCCATGGCCGTTCCTCTGCTTCTGGTAGCCTTGGGTGAGATGTTCGACCAGAGGGCCGGACTGTTCAACCTCGGCGCCGAGGGCATCATGATGATGGGGGCCTTCGCGGCGTTCTTCATCGATCTGAAGTTTCATATGCCCTGGCTCGGCCTTGCGGCGGCCCTTGCCGTCGGAGCCCTTCTCGGGCTCCTTCTGGGCCTGGTCTGCATCACCTTCAAGGCCCGTCAGGGCATCGCGGGGATCGGCCTCTACATGCTGGGCTGGGGGATCTCCGGGACGCTCTTCCGCGTCTACGTCGGCGGCCCCACACCGGTCACCGGAATCCCCGCTCTGAGGCTGGACCTCCTGCGGAGCGTTCCCTGGGTCGGGTCGGTCCTGGCGACCCTCAGCCCCATGGACTATGTCGCGTTCGCGCTGATCCCCCTGTCAAGCTACCTGCTCTTCCGAACGTCCTGGGGGTTGAAGGTCCGCGCCGTGGGCACCACGCCCCGCGCGGCGGACACGCTGGGGATCGATGTCTCCCGCGTCCGCTACCAGTGCGTGATCCTGGCCGGGGCCTTCGCGGGGCTGGCCGGCGCGTACCTGTCCGTCTGCTCGGCCAGGATGTTCGCCGACAACATCACGGCGGGCCGTGGATTCATCGCCGTGGCGCTCGTCTACTTCGGGCGCTGGTCGCCCTGGGGCGTGGCGGGCGGAGCGGTGCTGTTCAGCATCGCCGCGGCGGCGCAGCGCCTGATCCAGTTCTACGGCATCAAGTTCCCCTACGAACTGGCCCTGATCGTGCCCTATGTTCTGGTCATCCTGGTGCTGGCCTTGTCCCCGAACCGCAGGCGCGTCGAGCCTGCGGCACTGGGGAAGCCTTACGACCGGGAGAACCGGGGTTAAGCCCGATCCCGATATCCCGGCTCTCCCGCATCCATCGTCTGGGCGGACGACCGGTTTCCACAGGGCCGAAGCTCTGCGGGGACCGGTCGCTTTTTGTCCCGCATCATGATCCTCTCACGTACATATCCCGTATGCGAAAATCCGCAAGAGCCCCGGCTTGTCAAGGACACGAAGGTCCTGTAGCATAAACGCGTCGCGGCATTTCGGAATTCCATTTCTTGTTATCAAGTTATCGAAAGGAAGTGTTCTTACAATGAAGATGTTCGTTCTGTCGCTCGTTCTGATGGCCCTTACCCTTTCGCCCGCCCTTGCCGGGGAGAAGAAGCTGCCGACCTTGAAGGCTTTGTCCACAGCGACCTGACCCGCATGCGTGCAGATGTCCAAGGTCTTGGACGAGATCAACGATAAGTACGCGGGCAAGCTGGTTGCGGAGAAGGTGAACGTAGAGGAGCACCCCGAGGTCGCCCGGGAGTACAAAGTGCGCTACGTTCCCACCCTCCTCTTCATGGACGCCGAGGGCAAGGTCGTCCAGCAGGAGGTCGGCTACCGCACCCTCGACGAGGTCCTGGAGATCTTCAAAAAAGCGGGGGTCGCCATAGAATAATGCTTGACATCATCAACGCCATCTCCTCCGTGATGTTCTCGAGCGGGCCCCTGCAATGGGCGGGGGCCTTCCTCTGGGGGATCGCGAGCGTCATCCTCAGCCCCTGCGGCATCGCAGCCATTCCGCTGGTCGTCGGCTACATCGAGAACACGGACAGCCCCAGCCGCTGGGAGGCCTTCAAGATATCCTGCGCCTTCTGCAGCGGAATCGTGCTGAACCTCATGCTGGTGGGGTTCGTCACCTCCAGCTTCGGTCTGCTTCTGGGCGGTAACGAACAATTCCTGACGCTCTTCGTCGCCGCGGTGTTCATCCTTATGGGCATCCATCTGACGGGGTTCGTGCATTTCAGGTTCTTCTCGTTCGGGGGGGGCGGCTCCACGGAGCGGCGCGGGCTTTGGGGGGCTCTGGTCCTGGGCATCGTGTCGGGGCTCGCCATCGGCCCGTGCAGCATCGCCTACATCACCCCGGTGCTTTCTTTGGCTGCGGCTCAGGCCTCGCACGGGCTCTTGTTCTCCTTCGGCCTGATCCTTGCCTATGCGTTGGGCTACAGCGTCGTGTTGATCGTATCCGGGACCTTCGCTCAGCTCGCCTCCGGCTGGCTCCAGAGCGAGCGGGGACAGAAGGCCCTGCGCGTTTTGAACTTCCTTTGCGGCGTCGTGCTGATCTGTGTGGGAATCTATCTGGCCCACGGCGTCCTGTACCTTTATTTCATCTGATTCAGGAACGAAACGTCCGAGTGAGGAGCGAAGCGCCTTGATTTCCGGCGGGCCGACTCCCCTCTTGTGCGAAAAGCGCCCTCCCGTAAAGGGATAGAAACAAAATGCGTAAGTCTGTGTGATGTAACGATTCATAGATATGGATTTATTGGTGCGACACAAAACGAGGCACAAAATCAGGGAGATTTGTGCCTCGTTTTGTGTCGATTGGAAGGGGTGTTATATAATTTTGAAGTAGAGATGATACGGATTGACATGGGAATACCAGGCTCAATGAAGAGAGAAGAAGCCTTGAGACGAAAAAAGTATTCAGCGAGAGTGCTGTGAGGATAGTTGCCGAAATGGTAAAAGCAGGGACGGAATAACGTCAGGACTGGATTCCCCGCACCTGCCGGAGGCAAACCATGGAACGACCGACTAGGGAAACACTGACCGTCGAGTTCAAAAGCGACCGCCGGCCTCTGCCGTTGGATGAGCTCTATAAGGCGCTGGTCGCCATGGCGAACACCGACGGCGGCGTCCTTTACCTTGGCGTCGAGGACAACGGGCATGTCTCGGGCGTCAGCGAACAGCACAAAAATCTGATCGAGATGGCCGCAAAGGTCCAGGCCCACACCGTTCCTTCGCTTGTCCTTACCCTTCGCCTGGAAACCTGGGATCAGCGCGATGTGTTGGCCCTGGAGGTGAATCAGTCCCGTCAATTGACGATGACGTCCGACAGGCAGTATCTGCGTCGGCGGCTGAAGCCGGACGGCTCGCCGGAGAACATCCCCATGCAGCCGCACGAGATCATGCAGCGGCTTTCCTCCATCCGGGCCATTGACCCTTCCGCACAGGTAATTGAGACAATCGCCGCCCGCGAGGCGCTGAACCCGCTGGAGCGGGAGCGGCTTCGCGGCATGGTGCGAACATACCGCGGCGAAGCGCCCCTTCTGGAATTGTCCGATGAGGAACTGGATAAGGCGCTTGATCTGGTCCGGGAGCTGGACGGGGTCTGCTATCCGACGGTCGCCGGCCTTCTGTTGATGGGACATGAAAGGTATATCCGCGAGTTCGTCCCCGGAAACGAAGTTCTATTTCAGGTGTTGGACGGCGTCAACGTACTGGTCAATCCCCCGGCGATGAGGGAGTCGCTGCTGCAGATCTTCGAGAAGGTCAGCCTGCTCTTTCAGTCGAGGGTTGTGGAACAGGAAATTCAGGTGGGGCTGTTTCGTGTCCCCGTGCCGAATTATGAGCGGGAGGCGTTTCGCGAGGGCTTTGTCAACGCCTTGGTTCACCGGGATTATTTTGTCTCCGGCGCGGTGCAGGTTCAGCTGCAAAATCGGGCGATGGTCATCTCAAGTCCGGGGGGGGTTCCGGAGGGGGTCAGCGCGGACAACATTCTGTCCGTGGCACCGACTCCGAGGAACAGGACTCTGGCGGAGGCCGTGAAGCGGATTGGTCTTGCGGAGCGAACGGGCCGCGGAGTGGACAAGATTTACAGCGCCATGCTTCGCAGTGGACACGAAATCCCCGATTATTCCGACAGCAGCGCGGCCAGCGTAATCCTGCGGCTGAACAGCGCCTTACTTGACGAGGAATTCGTACGGATGCTCGTAACGGAGGAGAGACGCATGGACAAAATGATGCCGGTCGACGCTCTGATCGTGCTGGCCACGCTGAGGCACGAGCGCAGGGCGACGCTTGACGAGCTGTCTCGCCGAATACAGAAGAGGGAGTCGGACGCGCGCAACACCGTAGAGTGGCTTGTGGAGCTTGGAGTGGTTGAGGGTGTCGGCAACGGCAGGGCAAGACGGTACATGCTCAGTTCAAAGATGTATGCGCTATCCGGCAACGAGGCGGGATATACGCGGCAGCACGGGATGACGACCCTTCAGGAGAAGGACATCATACTCCGCCATCTGGAAAGTTTCTCAAGGATATCCCGCGCCGATGTGGTCGAGCTGTGCCGGTGCGACAGAAACCATGCCTATTATCTCTTGAAGCTGCTGCTTCAAGATGGAATCATCAAAAAGATCGGAAGCGGGAAATCTGCATACTACGCGCAACGATGACAAGTCTGCAAAAGTCAGCGTAAAAGTCAGCGTAAGGCGAATAACACCTTGCAGCGTCTGGAAAATATTGGCGTTTGAGTCAGCGTAAAAGTCAGCGATGTATCCAGCAAGGGGGCAAGGGCCTGTGATGAGGTCCGTCCATCTGCGAAGGAACCTCTGAACGGGGCCGCGAGGCCCCGTTTTTTATGGTGCGCAGATCTTGTGGAGCCAGTGCTTAGCCTAACCCATAATCAGTTGAGCGGTGAACCATATTCAGGTCATGTCAGCACAAAAATAAGAAGTCGATAATAAAAGCGAAAAGCAGGAAGTCCAGGAAAATAGTATCCAACTTATCGCAGCGCGTAGCAATACGACGAAACCTTTTGCCCCTGCAGGCTGGATTGTAAATCTAAGATACTATCATTAAGAATAAGAACGGATAAAAAGAGCGGTGTGAAGAGAGGTGAAATATCTTGGAAAAATTCGCCTATTTCGGAGGATGACTCAGACAGAGCCTGCTCAAAAGATTGGCATTAGAGAAAACTCTATCACCAGCCGGGGGCTCTATCCTTGACAAGTGTTGCGGAAATACGCACAATGGTTGGCGGAATCGCATCCTTTTTCGCGCCGGGGCGTCCCGGAACGATGGACGGAGGTCACGGATAATTGCACATCAACACTGAAAAGGCCGTGGAGGTCAAGGGCTTCTCCTTCTGGTACCGGGGCTCCGAGTCCCCGGCCCTGGATTCGCTCGATCTGGAGGTGGAGCGCGGCCGCTTCGTCGTGATCATGGGCGAGAGCGGTGCGGGAAAGTCCACCCTCGCCAACAGCCTGAACGGACTGATCCCCCACTTCGTCCGGGGCCGGTACGAGGGCTCCGTGACGGTGGGCGGCCTCCCGGCCAGGGATACCCCCGTCAGCCGGATGGCCCGCGAGATCGGCCTGGTCTTCCAGGATTTCGAGGCCCAGCTTTTCTCCACCAACGCGGGGCTCGAGGTCGCCTTCGGGCCCGAGAACTTCGGCGTGCCGAGGCCCGAAATCGTCCTTCGCATCGGCGACGTGCTGCGGACGGTCCACCTGGAGGGCTTCGAGGGACGACATCCCGCCACCCTCTCCGGCGGCCAGAAGCAGCGCCTGGCCATCGGCTCCGTGCTGGCCGCGCGGCCGTCGGTGCTGTGCATGGACGAGCCCACCACGGACCTGGACCCCATGGGGAAGCTCGAGGTCTTCTCCATCGCGCGGACGCTGAGCGCCCAGGGGGATCTGACCCTGATCATCATCGAGCACGAGACCGAGGAAGCCCTGCACGCCGAGCGCCTGATCCTGATGAAAAAAGGGCGCATCCTCGCCGACGGGACGCCCGGGGAACTGCTGCGGGACGCGGCGCTCGTTGCGGAGGCCGGGATACGCCCTTTGCAGATACCCCAATACTTCGCGGCGCTGAACGTCTGCCCCACGGAGGAGCTTCCGCTGCTCCCCGACGAGGGGGTGGAGCTCTTCCGCAGCAGGGGGTTCACCCTCGACGACGCGCGCTGCCAGGAGCTTTCGGAGCGCGACGCCGAGCGGGAGAACAGCTATGGGGAGACGGTCGTCGAGGTCGAGGACCTGAGCCACGTCTACCCCAACGGCGGGGCCGCGGTGAGCGGCGTGACCCTGAGCATCCGGCAAGGCGAGTTCGTGGCCATCCTGGGGCACAACGGAAGCGGCAAGACCACTCTGGTGAAGCACTTCAACGGCCTCCTGCTCCCGAGCGGCGGCCGGGCGCTGGTCCGGGGCAGGGACACCGCGAAGCACTCGGTCTTCGAGATCGGGAAGGAGGTGGGGTATGTCTTTCAGAACCCGGACCATCAGATATTTGCGGACAACGTATTCGACGAGGTCGCATTCAGCCCCAGGATTCGCGGATGCTCCGCGGAGGAGGTGGCGTCGCGCGTGACCGAGGCCCTCGAGGCCGTCGGACTTCAGGGCTACGAGAAGAGGGATCCCTTCACGCTCGGAAAGGGGGAGCGTCAGCGGGTCGCGGTCGCCTCCGTGCTCTCGGCCCGGCCCGGCGTCATCATCCTGGACGAGCCCACCACGGGGCTCGACTACGGCGAGCAGAGGCGGATGATGGAGCTGATCCGGAAGCTCAACGAGGCGGGGCAGACCATCATCATGATCACCCACACCCTGTGGGTGGTGGCGGAGTACGCCCACCGCATCGTGGCGATGAGGGACGGCCGGGTGGTGATGGACGGTCCCACGCGGCAGGTCCTGGCTCGCGAGGAGGAGCTGGCCGCCTCGCACCTGAGGCCGCCCCACATCGTCAGCCTGGGCAACCGTCTGGGGCGGACGGTCCTCTCCGTGGAGGAGCTGGTGCGCTGCACCCGCATGCCTGAAAACGGCCGCTCCCCCCAAAATGCCGAGGGCGCCGCCGAGAGGGGGGACGCCTGATGGACCTGTTCCTCTACCTCGACAGGGACACCCCGATTCATCGGCTCGACCCCCGCACCAAGATCCTGCTGACGCTGCTGAGCTTCGCCATGGCCCTGATGTTCCGGGACATCCCGGTCCTGCTCATGGTGACGGCCCTGGTGCTGTTTGTCGGAGCCCTGGGGCGCGCGCTTCAGAACCTTGGGCGCATCCGCGGCGTACTGATCATGATCGCCCTGTTCTGCCTGACGATCTGGCCCCTGGCGCGCGGCGAGTTCTCGCTCTCCGGGGTGCTCTACGGCGCGATGATTGCCCTCAAGACGGACCTCATGATCGTGGCGGGCATGGTCTTCCTGAGCACCACCAAGATCGAGGAGATCGCCGAGGGGCTGGTCAGGCTGCACCTTCCCTACAGAGGAGCCTTTGCCTTCGCCACGGCCATCCGTCTGGTGCCCATGATCGTGGAGACGAGCCACACGATCATCCAGGCGCAGAAATCCCGGGGGCTGGACCTGGACTCGGGGAACTTCCTGGAACGAATACGCAGGCACGTCCCGCTGGTGATCCCCACGCTCGTGTCCCTGATCCGGAGCACCAACGTCTTCTCCATGGCGCTCGAGTCCAAGGGGTTCGGCTACAGCTCCAAACGCACGACGCTGCTGGACCTGAGGCTCGGGAGGGGCGACTGGGCCGCAATGGCCCTGGGGCTTGGCGCCTTCGCGGCCCTGCTGGTCCTGAAGCTGGCCCCCGGAGCGTATGCCGCGTGGGCCGCGTTCTTCCCGTGGGGGAGTTTCTGACGGAATCCTCGGGGCTTTGCCCCGAACTCCATCCGGGAGGCTTGGCCCCCCGGAACCCACTGAAATAAAAAGAAACGAAAAGAAAAGGAGCGGATGATTGATGAAAGAGGTATTCTCCATGTGGGGAAAGACCAAGATGGTCGTCCTCGTAGCGCTGTGCGCCGGCCTGTACGCGGCCCTGCTGATCCCGTTCAAGGGCTTCGTTCTGATACCCGGCGTGACCGAATTCCGTCCCGCAAGCGCGCTGCCGGTCGTCATGGGGCTCCTGTTCGGGCCCGCCGGGGCCTGGGGCTCGGCCATCGGCAACCTGATCGGGGACTTTTTCGGGTCGCTCGGAGTCGGAAGCCTCTTCGGCTTTTTCGGGAACTTCATCTTCGCCTACGTCCCCTACAAGATCTGGACCAACCTCGGCCTCGTCCCGAAGGGCGATCTCGAGCCCTGTGTGACCACCCCCAGGAAGGCCGCGGCCTACGTCGTCGCAGCTCTTCTCGGCTCCATGGGCTGTGCACTCACCATCGCCTGGGGGCTCGAGCTGCTGGGCATGGTGCCCTACGCGGCCCTGGGCACCATCATCATGCTGAACAACTCCATCCCGTCCATCGTGCTGGGGCTTCCCATCCTGATGGTGCTCTACCCGCGCGTCAAGAAATGGGACCTCCTCTGGACGGATATCGTGGACGAGGCGGACCAGCCCGTGCCGGGCGCCATGTCGAAGATCGGCGCCTTCTTCATGATCGTCAGCATCCTCTGCGGCTGGGCCGGAGCCCTGCTCCTGGCGCTGGGGGCCGGACAGGCCCTGCTGTACGGCGGATTCAATGCGGGCGGCGCCGTCGGTTCCTTTGGAGTCGTCCTGGCGTCCGGCCTCGGGACGGTGGGGATGGTCCTCTCGTTCTTCATCCAGACGACGGGAAAAGCCTCCGACCGCTGAGCGGCGCGGGAAATCCCCGAAAATCGCTTGTCGTCGTCTCGAAGCCTCTGGGTGCGCAAATTGCCCGGAGGCTTTCGTTTTGCGGACGGCTCGACGCCGAACGTTTTTCCCGCCCCTGGGTATCGACCCCCTATTTGTTTGCAATGACGTAATCGCAGAACAACGACACATCCGAATAACGACACGTCTGGTGCATTTTATTGACACACGTACTGCAATGGATTATATTTGTGCAAGTTTCTCATTACAAACAGTAAGGAGTGGTTCTCATGAAAGGCAGGAAGTTTGGTGTCGGCGCTCTTCTGGCCGCGTTCCTTTTCGCTCTGCTGGCTCTGGGCGGATGCGGCGGCGGCGGGGAGAACAACCTCGCGGGGCGGAATCCTCAACCCCAGCCTCAACCCCAGCCGCAACCTCAGCCTCAGCCTCAACCCCAGCCTCAGGTCGGGGTTCTGGACGGTTGGAAGGGGACATGGAAGAGTTTCTACGGTTCCATGGATGCGCCCGAGGTCGATGCCATCTGCGAGAAAGCGGCGGCGTCCCTGCCCGCTTATACCCCAAAGGGTGTGAAGGGCGCCCTTGGGCAGTCCTACCGGACCGATTTCGACAGCCTGAAGGTGGAGGGAAGCGGGATCACCTTCATGGATTCCAAGGGGACGTCCCTGGGAACCCTCACCTACGCGTCCCGCGGGGTCGAGAAACGGAAGTTCGGGACCTTCGACATCGAGTGGCATCAGTTCGAGGCGACAAGCGGCGCGTCGGATAAGGTGAAGATGTACAAGTATCTGGTGATGCTCGCGGTGCACAGTGATACACCGGAGGGGGTCAAGCACTGGCACATGCGCTACGGCAGCGAGAGTTTCAAGGAGCTGATCGACGAGGCCGCCAGGGCCATGTGGTGGCCGACGCTCTGCGCTCCGGGGGATGTCGCCCGCCTTCTTAAGGATATGTCGACCCCGGAAGCCATAAAGGAAGTCGTCGATATGCTCAAGGACGCCAACCCGCTCGAGGGCTGGAAGGGCACTTGGGTGAACCCCATCAGCTTCCTGGACGACCCAGCGATGAAGCCCGTCTACGAGGCGGTGTCGAAGAAGGCCGCGGAGAAGGGGAAGACCTATACGCCGGAGGCCGTAAAGGGTTTCTTCAAAGAAACGATGCTGAGGTCCGACTTCGCCGGAGGGGCGAAGGTCGAGGGGAATTCGTTCACCTTCCTGGACGACAAGGGCGGCGTCAAGGCGACGGTGTCCTACGTCTTCGACGGCATCGAAGTTCGGAAGTTCGGGGAGTATCCCATCCCGTGGTCCGTCTTCAAGGCCGAGGCCGAGGGTCCCTACAAGTATCTTACCCTGTTGCCGAAAGGCAAGGACAGCGCGGACGGGTTCATCCACTTCCACATGCGCTACGGGGATAAGAGCGTGGAGGCCCTGCTGGACAACCCCAAGTTGGCCTTGTGGTTCCCGACGCTCTGCGAGTCCACGACAACGGCTGAAAAGTTTGCCCACGACATGCTCGAGGGGGCGGACGAGATGGTGGGGATGCTGCCCTAGCCTAGCCTCCTGCATCGAGGGCCGGGGCCTCATCGGAACGGGTCGCCTGCTCGAAGGCCCCACTGCATAACGCGTAATATAAGGACAGGACCACCGGCCGCGCCGGTGGTCCTGTCTCCGTATGGCGGTCCCCAACCAGCCGGGCTTTTTGAGGCTGGGAGCTCAATGGCCCCAAAGATCACCGACCCGTTGTACAAGGAAATGGGCACCTGAAAAAGGATAGGGAGTGGCTCAAAAAAACGAGGAGGATTTGAGCGCCGCTGAACGGCGCAGTTTCGCTGATCCGTGCGGTGCCGAGACGAGCGTCATACGCCGGTGCGAGCTTTTGGCACCGAGCCGTTCGGGCCATTACCGATTGAGGGATATCCGTATCCGCTTCGCGGTCTTGAGAACAGTGCCTCATTTCTTGAACCTCGACCTGAACTCTTCTCTCTTCCCTCCTGCGGCCTGGAGGACTGCGGGCGAACCGCCCTCGAGGTCGTGTCGGTCCTGGAGGGCGAATATTGGGGCGAGGGCGAGGACACCGCAGGCACGGAGCGGACCGAGAGCCCCGACGGTTCCACGGGTAGGAATATGAGTAATCCTGACGTTTGTACCGCCCTCCATCGATGCTAGAATGCCAGTTGGTCGTGCCTGAGGGGAAAAGGGCAAAGCTCTGGATTTCAAGCCTATTAGGAGGGATTCGTGTTGTTTTTGAGAAACTTTCTGGTTTTGAGCGTAACGGCGCTTGTGTTTGTCCTTGCCGCGGGTGGAGCCGCGAACGCGGCGGTCGATTCCGTTGGCGTCATCGATATGTACGAGGTCACCAACAACCACCCGAAGATGAACGACGCCAAGGCTCAGCTGGCGACGATATCCCGCCAGAAGGAGACCGAGGCGAAGGCCGCCGCCGACAAGGAGTCCGACCCCGCCAAGAAGGCTCAGATCGTCCAGGCAAAACGGATGGAGCTGGCCAAGGAGGAGCAGAAGATCATGGACCCCATCTTCAGGGACTGCCAGCAGGCCGTCCGCGAGGTGGCCGTGAACAAGAAGCTGACCCTCGTCCTCAACAAGTCCGTCGTCCTGATCGGCGGTTCGGACATCACGCAGGACGTCATTCAGCAGCTGGCCAAGACCAAGAAGTAGCGGCCCGAGAGTGTTCACCGATGGAAAGGCTGCGCCCCGCGCGCAGCCTTTCTTCATGTTTCCCGGGATTTCCAAGGGCCCGGGGTTTCCCGATCCTGAAGGGAGCCCGAGGTTTGGCATGAAACTGTTCATCACGGATATAGACGACACGTTGTCGATCGGAGAGGCCGTCGCGGACGAGGTTCGGGAGGCCTGTTCCCGTCTCCGCAGCGCAGGCTGGGAGATCATGGTCGCCACGGGGCGAACCTACGGCACGGCCCGCGGACACATGGAGGCGATCGGGGTGACCCGTCCCTCGATCCTCTATAACGGAGGCCGCATCGTGGACCCCGTCGGGCGCCCCCTCTACAGCCGCCTGATGGAGGAGAACCTGGCCAACCGCATCCTGGAGTACGTCTGGACGCTGCCCCTCGAGCTCCAGGTGTCCGGCGACGAACGCATCTCCTGCCGGGAGACGGACACGCAGACCCGGAGCTTCTTCGCAAACCTCGGCCCCATACGCCTCGTAACGGAGCCGGTGGTGACGGAGCCCGTCTTCCGCATCTGCCTGTGGATGGAATCCCGGCTCATGCCCGAGGTGGAGAAGGACCTTCGGGAGCGCTTCGGGCGCGAGGCCGAGATCTGCCCCGGAGGCCCGCAGTTCATGGACATCCAGCCCCTGGGCGTCTCCAAGGGAAGCGCGCTGGACCGCCTCCTCGCGGAGCTGCCCACCCGGCCCGAGGTGATCGTGGCGGCCGGGGACCACTGCAACGACAGGGAGCTTCTGCGCCGCGCGGACGTCGCGGCCTCGCCCTCCAACGCACACGAGGCGCTGCTTCGGGAGGCCGACCTCATCATCCCCCCCGTCTCGGAGCACGGCATCCGCGCCCTGATCGACCACATCCTCTCCCCCGCCTTCGCCACGGCCCCCTTCGCGGTTCCGGGCCGCCGATTGTAGTCGTATAATTAACTAAGGACGCAGGATTACGGATGCAGGGAGGCGGCGTTCCGATGCGGGGTCCAATGAAGTTCTTCTCGATATTTGCAGCATTTTTTCTTCTTTTCTCGGCCGGATGGGGCGCGGAGGGAACCGCCTGGGCGCAGCAGGACAAGGACTGGACGTGGAAAGTCCTTGTGGTCGCCCCGGAGGGCGGCTGGGAGGACAACGTGGGGAGATCCATACGCGCGGCCCTCTCCTGGCACGAGGCGGAGATCGACGAGAGCGGCAAGGGGGTCAGGGGGCACGACCTCCGGTTCGTCTACCTTCCCCCGATGGACGAGGGCAGTACGGCCACGGCTCCGCTGCCGGTCGACAAATATACGGTCGCCTTGCTGAGTTTCGCCGCCCCCGAGGTCGACCGCATCCTGATCGGGAGGGCGGCCGCGCTCGGCATTCCCCTCATGCTGGCGAACGGGGAGGACGTTTCCTTCCACCGGGCTGACGGCCGGCTCCTGCCCTTCGTCTTCGGCCTCGACCTTTTTCGCGACTACAGGAGCGAGGCCCTGGCCGCCTACGCCGTCGAAACGCTCACTTCGCAGGACCGCCTGGCCCTCATGGGGAGCCGCTTCACGGTCCATCAGGAACGTGAGGCGAAGCTGTGCCAATCGCTCTTGCTCGACGCCGGATTCATGCCCATGCCCTACTGGGTGGACGCCTCGGTGACCGACACCTTCGCCCTTCTTGCGGAGGAGGTCGAGAGTTCCGGGCAGGGCGTCCTGGTCGCGTTCATGGGCAACATGGCCTCCAAGGAGATGTGGCGCACCTTCATGCGCACCCTCACGCCCTGGAGGCTGTGGCACTGCGGCAGGCCGGACGAGTCGTTTTTGTCCTTCCATGGGATGGTCTTCGCCGACCAGAACCTTTTTCTGGAAAAACACGGCGGCTTTCAGGAGCTCAAGCGACACCTGTGGAACACCCGGACCCTCCAGGTCCCGGACTCCGTCGCAGCAGGCCGTGCCGATGCCCTGGCCCAATGGCTGATCCAGGGGCTGAGCGCACTGCCGGGCCCTTTGGAGAGCCTGGACCGCCCGGCGCTGCTGGACCGTCTGGGCCGGGCCGAGCGGATTCCCTTCGGCAATCAGGTACTCGACGTGAACCCCGAGCTTCACCGGCCCCGCCGCCGTCAGGTCTATATTCTGGAGATACGGGACCGTGGGTATCTTCTTCTGAAAACGCTTTCAACTCAGGGGCCCGCTTATTTTTCATATTGACGCGAGCCTTTGGCCCGTCCCTCTTCCCCACGCCGTACCCGATCCTGCGCAGGCGCGATGCGGCGTGATAGAATATCGGGGCGGGCGGAAAAGTGCGGGGGTGGCGGAACGGCAGACGCACCAGACTTAGGATCTGGCGCCCTTGTGGCGTAGGGGTTCAAGTCCCCTTCCCCGCACCATAAGCGATCGACGCACCCCACGAGGCTCAATCAGCCCCGCGGAAGGCGGTCGCCCGTCGGCGTCGATACTCGGTCACTGGACCGCGCATCGACATGGACCCCAGTCAAAAAAGGTCAGTGTAAGTGAAGGAATCATGATATGGGCGTGGTGTGTTTTTAAACACGTCCTTCTTTTTGTCGTGCGGCAGGTTGTCATTGGCGGAGCGAGGCCGCTTGGGATTATAAAACCCCTCGATGTATACAATTCCCCTTGGTCTTGTCTTTGTTTGAGTGTGCGTGCATGAATATGGCAATCGCTTTTTTAGTATGAGATTCTCCTCTTCCAGCAAGGCTTTGCGCTTTTGAAGAGCCCTCACCTGTTTTGCGGTAATCACGGTATTATCGTCAAGCTCTACCTCCTAATAGGCTTTCATCCAACGGGCCAGAGCGCTCGGAGAGACTCCCTACTCCTCGTGCAGCTGACTTTGTGTCTTCCCATTGTGGTACAAACTCACGACGCTTTTCCTGAACTCTTCCGTGTGTCTCGGGGATTCTTTGGACAGCTACTCTGCACCTCTTTATCCAATGTCTCTTTATCAGTATAGAAGCAGTCTTGCCTTCACGCCATCGGTGTTTCCATCCCACTAAGGAAGGTTTCAAGGAACATTACTTGCCATCTGCATTTACCCCCTGTCCTGTTTCCATTCTACTAAGGAAGGTTTCAAGGGCTTTAATTCATTAAAAGCATCAATATTGATATTTTCGTTTCCATTCCACTAGGAAGGTTTCAAGGGTCGAGTTCCCTGCCCTGGGGAAACTCGGGATATTGTTTCCATTCCACCAAGGAAGGTTTCAAGGCGCTCGCGTGATGTCGAGGCGCGTTTTCGACCTGAGCCGGTTTCCATTCCACTAGGAAGGTTTCAAGGTGTTCGAGGCGGGGAAGCTGCCGCACCTGGCGTATTGGTTTCCATTCCACTAAGGAAGGTTTCAAGGGGCGCGACGCGCTCCATAAAACACGGGCCGAGGGGATGTTTCCATTCCACTAAGACCTGCTAGAAAAAGTCAAGGGTTTAGTTGAGAAATGGCAGCAGGGGGTAAAAGTTTTTGAGGATTGTAGGGTTTCTGCGAAGTCATGACGGCGTGAATTACC
>NZ_CAUUGJ010000056.1:0-15126 GCF_963544685.1 uncultured Fretibacterium sp.
CTCCATACCTGCGCCGCGCCGTCTACCTGGCGGCTAACGCCGCACGACGCTTCGATCCTGTATTCAAGGATTTCTATGACAGGATGATTGCCAGGGGCAAACATCCCAAACAGGCCTTAGCCGCCGTCGGCACAAAACTTCTTAGGGTAATTCACGCCGTCATGACTTCCCAGAAACCCTACAATCCACAGAAACTTTTACCCCCTGCTGCCAAAATTTCTCAACTAAACCCTTGACTTTTTCTAGCAGGTCTTTGCCCTGGGGCGCCCAAAGAGGAAACTTTCTTATGTTCGCCCCTTCATGTTCGACTGATACAACACTGATGAGGCTAATACTTCTTTTCGGGAAAGTCAACACCGGTTCGATTTCCCGGGTGCCGTGGCGATCCGGCTGCAAAAGGCCCGTTCCTGAGGCGCCGTTCCGTGCGGAAGGTTCTTTTCATGGCCCGAACATGCTAAACTCGCTTATGGCGCAACCTGCCGGGAGCGGGGTACGCGGGGCACGATCCCCAATATCGGCGACCGAAGGAGTGACAAAGATGAACGAAGCGTGGAACGCGCCCGAAAACGGGTATTCCATCAGCCGATTTGCGCTCTGGGCGTGGATACTCTCGTTTGGCCCCACGTGGGGAGATATCCTTCTGAGAATTGCCCGGTGGGGCGATTCGAGTTCCAGGGGCGGGGAGCAAGGCGTCTGGCCGCTGTCCGTCCTGGCGGCAGCCGCCGCGGTTGCCTTTCCCCTGCACCTCCGGCGAGACCGTCGTGCGGCTCTGGCCCTGAGCATTGGGGTTGGCGTCTATGAGCTTCTGGATCAAGGTCTCTACTTCTATTTCTCCTACCTTGCCAACGAGGACTTGGAGTCCCTGCAGGGGGTATTCCGCCTGGAGTACCCGGGGCATTGGTGGGTCTATCGGTGCCTGTGGCTTCCCCTCCTCGCGGGCGGCTACCTGGCGCTGCGCCGGAACCGACGCGCCTGGCCGCTGCTCTGCATCGGTGCAGCGGGCGCTCTGTACCAACTTGTTGACAGTCCTTTTCTGCGTTATGAACTACAGTTTCCCACAAGGGCGTTATTAGAGGTTTTTGACATAATGGGCTACGCTTCCGCCATCGCCGCGTTCCTGTTTGCGTACCTGGACGCGCGTTCTTCGAGGCCGGTGCGGTTCGGTGAGCTTGGCCCCGGCGAGCTCGAGTCCGAGGCGGTCGGCGGCCTCCCGGGGGCGTCGACGCTCCGAAGGAGGCTCCGACGGCTGCTTCTGGCGAGCACGATCCTCGTCTGCCTCAACGAGTTCTTCGGCATGGGCGGCCTCCTGAGGACGCTCCTGTCAGTGACGGCATACGGCAGTATCGGCATTTGCCTCCTCTCCTGTCTTCTGCCCTGCGCCGCATACCTCTATAGCCTGGCCCCGTTCGCCTCGCCGAGGGTCCTTGTAGCCTATGCCTACTATGAGGCTTTTGTATGCGTGGTATGTTCTGGCACGTCAGCGCTCCGTGCGCTCGCAGATGTGTCCACAATGATGAAAATCGGCACGAGGACACTCTATATCTTTTTTTTCTTGGGGAGTGTCCTCCTGGCGATGCTATTCCTGGCCGTCCTCCATACGGGCCGCCGCCTGGACGAACGGTCCCGAGCCGCCGGGGCGGAGGAGTCCTCCCTTGCGTGGAGCGCCTACGCCATAGCCTTCCTCTATCCGTTGGCGGACTGCTTCTATTGGGTGATGACGTGGGCCGATTTGAAACAGTATCAGGGTACCTTGGGCTTAGGGACACCTCTGCCGTTCCTCAAGGCCTTGCTCGTCATGCTCTGCCTGTTCCTCCTCCCGAGGAGGGATCGCCGCTCGGCCCTGGCCGCAAGCGCGGCCGCAGGTGCGTCCCTCCTGATCGGCATAGCCACCGTCATCCTCCTGTGGATCCACCAGGTGGAGCTCCGTTTCTGGCTGCTCTCTCCGTCATGGTGGGTCATGCGGATATTCCCGGCCTTGCTCATCGTGGGCGGGTACCTGGCGCTCTATCGAAGACGCTGGGCGCCCCTCGTGCTGACCGCGAGCGCCGCGGGCGCGCTGTGGTCCCTGTGGGGATACTGTTCCTCCTTCAACCCGAATTCCATGCGGATAGATATCCGCACCACTCTGGTGATCGTTCAAGACGTTGCGCCTCTCCTCGCCTGCATCCTCGCCTGGTGCGACCGGCGATCGGGTGGGTGAGGGGAAATCCGCCGATCCGCAACCTGAACGCTGACATGGCATCCCTATCGTCTGAGCGGGAAAGGTATCGTGTTTTCGGCGGGCGCTTCCGATGCCGAAGGACCTGAAGTCGGCCTGATAAAATGGGGCAAGGCGAACAGCGGATATTTTGCATATTATGAATTTGCATATTATGAAGATGTATTTTTTGTTTAAGTCAGCGCTTCCTGGCGGTCTGATTGGGCGGGGGTTGCCGGCGTCCGGGGCCTTTGGGGCGCAGCGCAGGAAATCCTCTTGATGGGGCGGGAAGGGCCGTTTGCCCTTACGGAAAGGGAAAGGCGTGGCAGTGATTACGACAGCGGATGTGCAGGGGGAGTACAAGTTCGGGGCCGGCCGCTACTGGCAGATGCCGAATGCTTTGGATTTGATCGGGGCGGAGGCGAAACGCCTGGGGACGAAGGCCTGCGTCACTGGAGGGGAAACGGCGCTTGCCCTTACGCGGGAACGCCTGTCTTCAGGATTGGACGCGGCGGAGATACCCTGGGTGGAAGAACGGTACAGCGGCCCCGCCAGCGCGGCAAAAGCCGCCGCGGTCGCGTCTGTGGCCACGGAAAAGGGCTGCGACGTCATCGTTGGCGTGGGGGGCGGGCGAGCTCTGGACCTGGCCAAGGCTGCGGCGGCCCTGCTGGGGGCGCCGGTGATCACGGTGCCCGCTTCGGCGGCGACCTGTGCGGCGTATGCGCCGCTGAGCGTCCTCTATCATGAGAACGGCGCCTATGATCATTGCGTCTGGCACGAAAGGGAGGTCGATGCGGTTCTGGTGGACATGGAAATACAGTCCGCCCAGCCTCCGCGCCTGATGGCGTCCGGGATCCTGGATGCCATGGCCAAGTACCTGGAGATCTCCAACGGCCGGGCCGAATTGAACCTTCAGGAGGTCCCCATCGCCATGCACAGTGCGCACTCCTTTGCGCGATACACCTATGAAGCGCTGGAGCGTTATGGGTACCGGGCCGTGCAGGATTTGAAGGAAGGGCGCCGTACCAAGCCGCTGGAGGATACCGTGTTCTTGAATATCGCATTGACGGGGATGATCAGCGGCATCACGAAGGGCAGGGGGCAGACATCCGTGGCCCATGCCCTGTACAATGCGGTGCGTACGCATTTTTACCTGGAGTCCAGAAATTTTCTGCATGGAGAAATCGTGGCCGTAGGCCTGCTGTCTCAGCTGTTTTATAACGAGGACGAAGCGCGGCTGCCCGTTTTGAGAGACTATATGCGGCGTCTGGGCATGCCCTGCTCCCTGGAGGAGATCGGTATCCGCCCGTCGGAGAAGAATCTGGAGGTCCTGTATCGCGATATATGCCAACAACAGTTTATGGTGCAGGACGAGGCTCGCCTCACGCGTTTGAAAGCGGCTCTGAATCTGATCCGATAAGGGGCGGAGCTCCGGGCGAGCGGCAGGGCTGGTGGCGGATGTCCATGCCTTCAGGCCGTCGGTGAAACGGGAGAATTTGAAATCGTGATACTTTTCCCGGTAGAGGCAGTATGCCCCCCTTCTTGGGCACGGAGCGCGTCATGGTGAATCCGCTTATGGGGTGACATGATCACAGAACAACAACAAGCCCCCACAACGTGATTGACATTCTCCCGAGGGTAAGGTATAAACAACCTCGAATGGCCCTGTCGATATCGTCTGGAGAGGAGGAAGGCTCGAGTGCGGCATTGCGGATTCACCTGAGGAGTGGGCTTGGATGCACGGGATGCATGCCGTGAAGGGATTCCTTCCTCGAAGGGATCGTCCGTTCGGGCCGAACTCTCCGGAATTTGATCGAAAGCTGATCAAGCTGTGACGTGCGCGCCTCGGTGCGCCGTCATCGTCCCTTTTTGAGGAGAGGCTGCCTGCGCGGCCTCTTCTTTTTTTATCCCTTTCCGTTACGGCTTCCCTCACATACTTTTTCCTTCGTCTCTCCGTCCTGGAGGTCTCGGCGGGATCGGCCGTCGCCTTCGCCGCGGCTCTGCAGGGGTGGTGGGGCGTGCGCCTGAGCGCCGCGGCCCTCGTTGCGGGGACGTTGTGCTTCGTCCCGCATACCCCTTTACGGATTGCCGGAATCCTGGCGTCGTTGGGGCTCGGCTGTGCGTCCCGCCGGGGCTGGAGGGTTTTTCGTCAAAGAAAGCGGGGTGCGTAAATGAAGGTTCTCGTCGTATCGGGATTTCTGGGCGCGGGCAAGACCACGTTCATCCGTGAGCTGGCGCGCCGCATCAAGGGGTCCGTCGTCGTCCTTGAGAACGAGTTCGGGGAGGTGGGGGTCGATGGCGACCTCCTGGCGGACGTCCCCATCGAGGTCGTCGAGCTGGCCCAGGGCTGCATCTGCTGCACCATGAGGACGGACTTCCTGCGGGCCGTCGACGAGATCGAGCGTCGTTTCCACCCCGACGTCCTCCTCATCGAACCCACGGGGGTTGGGTCTTTGAGCCTCATCCTCTCCTCGCTCTCGAAGGGGGTGGGGGCGGGCGTCTCCCTGGTCCCGCCCGTCACGGTCGTCGATGCGGAGTCCTTCGGGGATTACATCGAGGTCTTCGGGGACTTTTACCGGGACCAGATCGCGGGTGCGGCGACCCTGGTCGTGACGAAGTCGGAGGCGCTGCCGCCCGAGGAGCGCGACGCGGTCCTGAGGGCGCTTGCCGACATGAACCCGAAGGCCGGGATCGTCCTTCCCCCCTACGCGGAGCTCCCCTCGGAGTGGTGGGACGGCCTCCTCGGCGCGGAGGCGGCGGATATACCCGCGCCGTCCGAGGGGGTGGCGGCTCTCTCGCTGGAGAGCCTGGGGTTGAAGGACCTGAGCTTTCGGAGCCGCGAGGACCTGGAGGGCCTTCTGGACCGCCTGGCCTCCAGGACGCTCGGGCGGATCTACAGGGTCAAGGGGCTGGCCCCCGTGGGCGGGGAGTGGCTGCGCTTCGACGTCGTGAACCGAAGCCGGACGATCGAGGCCTGGCGTCCGGCGGATGGCTCCAAGATGGCGCTGATCGGCGAGGATCTGGACATCCCCGGCATCGGTATGGCACTGTGGGAGTTCCGGATGCCGAGCGCCCCGGAGACGGGGGCGTCCGGCGCCGGAGAGCACGGAAAAATCCGAATCGAAAAATCTTAACGAAACAGAGGCGATGATCGTGTCCATGAGCAAGGAAGAGTATCTCAAGAGCCTGTCGGACTGCGTTTTTGAGATGGAGGACGAGAAGGTCGTGACGGTTGCGGAGGAGTATCTCCGCGAGGGACACAGCGCCCTGGACGGGATCAACCTGGGGCTGGTCGACGGCATGAACCGCGCGGGCGCGCTCTACGAGCAGGAGGAGTATTTCGTCACGGACCTGCTGCTCTGTTCGGACGCCATGTACAACGGGCTGGACGTGCTGAAGCCGCACCTGCAGAGCGAGACGGCGGAGGGCGAGGAGCCGATCCCCGCCGTGATCGGGGTCGTGCAGGGCGACACCCACGACATCGGGAAGAACCTCGTGAAGATCATGTTCGAGACGGCGGGCTTCACGATGTACGACCTGGGACGGGACGTGCCCATCGAGGCCTTCGTGGACAAGGCCCAGGAGGTGAACGCCCGCCTGATCTGCCTGTCCACGCTCATGACTACGACGATGATCGGGATGCAGCGCGTGGTGGAGCTCCTGAAGGAGCGGGGGCTCTACGGCAAGATCAAGGTCATGATCGGCGGCGGGCCCGTCTCCAAGAACTTCTGCGACAAGATCGGGGCGGACGCCTATACGGGAAGCGCGATGGAGGCGGTGCGCGTGGCGAAGATGCTCCTGAACGGGGAGCCGATCCCGGCCTCATGAGCCCGTTCCTGCAGTCTTTGGGGGTTCTGATTGGGATTCCAAAGGGACTTGTCCCTTTGGCGGGTCCAGGGCGAGGCCCTGGAATCTTTTCCGTGCGGCATCATTGAGCACTGGGGCAGGGAGGGAACGGCGTGAACGAGAAGGAGAGGCTTCTTGGGGTACTCGGCGGGAAGGCGATTCCCGAGGTGCCCTGCATCTGTCCCGGCGGGATGATGAACGCCATCGTCGTCGATCTGATGGACCGGTGCGGCATCGCCTGGCCGGAGGCCCACACGGACCCGGTCATGATGGCGGAGCTCGCCAGGGCGGTGTACGACCACGAGATGTTCGAGAACTACGGGGTGCCCTTCTGCATGACCGTCGAGGCGGAGACCCTGGGCGCCCCGGTCGACATGGGAAACCGGGAGTGCGAACCGCACGTCTCGGGCTACGTCATCGACGGGGTGGAGCGGTGGGCGGAGCTCCCGGAGCCCGACCTGGGCCGGGGGCGGGCCCGCGTCGTCATCGAGGCCATCGAGCGGCTCAAACGGACGGGGAAGGAGGGCGTCCCCATCATCGGCAACCTGACGGGCCCCCTCAGCCTGGCGACGTCGCTGGCGGACCCCATCGATTTCTACAAGTCCCTCCGGCGCAAAAACGAGGCTGCCCATGCCCTGATGCGGAGGGTGACGGACATGTTGACGGCGTTCGGCACGGCTCAGGCCGCCGCCGGGGCCGACGTCCTGGCGATCTCCGACCCCAGCGGGACGGGCGAGATCCTGGGTGCACGGTACTTTCGGGAGTTCGCCGTCCGGTACCTCAACGATTTGATCCGCGGGGTGCGCTGCGCGTTTCCCGACATGCGCTTCATCGTCCACATCTGCGGGCAGATGAAGAACGTCTTCTCCGAGCTGAGCGCGGTGGAGGCGGACGCCTTCAGCTTCGACGCGATGGTGAACCTGCGCGAGGCACGGGAGCACCTCGCGCCCCGAAGGATCATGGGCAACGTCAGCTCCTTCGGCCTGGCCTTCGCCTCCGAGGCGAAGGTTCAGGCCATGGCCCGCTCCGCCCTCAACATGGGGTCCGACATCCTGGCGCCGGCCTGCGGCCTGGGTACGCGGTCGGACATCCGCTCCATTCAGGCCCTTCTGAGGGCGGCCAAGCGGAATCGGGAGGAGGAGGAAGCCCTCTTATGCACGATCTGATTCCATTTCTCAATCATCCGCATGCTTCGTTTAAGCAGGTGGCCAGCCCTCTGCGGCTTTTTCGAGCCGCAGATGCTGTGCCAATCGCTTACGTCGACACACGGCACAGCTGCCGTGCTGTCGACGCAAGTAGGGGCTCACTCGATTGCTTCGCACCCCCCCAACCCTTTGTATGCCTGATAAAGCCCCCAAGTAACTCGCACGACTCCTACTTCCGTCGGCTCCCTGCTTATCCGCGGCGGTTCGCAAAAGCCGCCTCGCCTACGAATGATTAGAAACGGAATGAGGGAGTCGGATATGAAACTTACTCTCAAAGAGAGTTCAAAACAAGACCTTTCTCTCTCCGTCGTACCGGGCGAGACTCTTCTGACGGCCCTGCGGTCTGCGGGGCTGCCGATCAACGCGGCCTGCGATGGGCGCGGGACGTGCGGCAAGTGCAGGGTCCGGGTCCTCGGGGGCGGGACGGGCCCCGTCTCCGAGGGGGAGCGGCGCTTCCTCTCCGAGAAGGACCTGGCCGACGGCGTGCGCCTGGCCTGCTTCGTCCGGCCGGAGGCGGACCTCGAGGTCCAACTCTTCGACGCGCAGGAGAAGGGCCACCCGATTCTGACGGACGGGTTCGTCCCCGACTTCATCTTCGATCCGCCCCTGCGGCGGGAGAGTATCACCTTGGAGCCGGCGTCCCTGGAGGCCCCCCTGTCGCTGGACGAGCGTCTGGCCGGGGCGGCGGGCCTGGAGGAGGTCCCCCTTGCCGTCCTGCGGCGTCTTCCCTCCGAGGAAACGCGCTTCTCCGTCCTGACCCACGACGGGGAGTTCCTCACGGCGGAGCCCGAGGGTAAGGACGGGGAGGAGGGGGTCTTCGCGGCGGCGGTGGACATCGGGACGACCACGGTCGTCGTGTCGCTCATCGACATGGGGACGGGGCGGGAGCTGGGCAGCGCCTCCGACGTCAACCCGCAGAAGGAGCACGGGCAGGACGTCCTGACCCGGATCACCTGGGTCCAGGAGGTCGGGATGGAGGCGGTCCTGCAGATGCAGCGCGAGATCGTCCTGAAGCTGGAGGAGCTGCTCCTCTCCATCTGCGTGGAGCACGCGGTCCCGCCCCGGCGGGTGTTTCAGCTCAGTGTCGGCGCGAACGCGACCATGACGCACCTCCTGCTGGGCGCCGACCCCCGCTCCATCGGATTGTCCCCCTACGCGCCCCAGCTGCGGCGCGCCCGGTACGAACGGGCCTCGGACCTGGGGTTCACCCGCATCCATCCGGACGCCCGGGTCCTCTGCCTCCCGCAGATCTCCTCGTTCGTCGGGGGGGACATCGTCGCCGGGATCGTCACGGCGGACCTGACGGAGGCGAAGGACAACGTCCTGTTCATCGACATCGGGACGAACGGCGAGATGGTCCTGTCGCGGAAGGGGGAGCTTTTCGCCGCGTCCTGCGCGGCGGGGCCGGCCCTCGAGGGGATGAACATCAGCTGCGGGATGCGCGCCCAGGAGGGGGCCGTCGAGGAGGCGGCCCTGAAGGACGGGCGTCTCTCCCTCACGGCCATCGGGGGAAGGGAGCCCATCGGCCTCTGCGGCAGCGGGATCCTGGCCGTCGTCCGGGAGTTCCTTGCGGCCGGCCTGATCACGAGCCGCGGCAACATCGCACGGGCGGAGGAGGCGACTCCCGAGCTGCGCCATCTCATCGGCGCGTCGGAGGGCAAGCGGAGCCTCGTCCTTCGCGAGGGGGACACGCCCCTGGTCCTGACGCAGAAGGACGTGCGCCAGATCCAGCTGGCCAAGGGGGCCATCCTGTCCGGGGCCCTCTGCCTGATCGAGGCGGCGGGGCTGACGCCGGATACGATGGACCGGGTCGTCATCGCGGGACAGTTCGGCAAGCACCTGGCCCCGGAGAGCCTGGTCGGCGCGGGGCTGCTCCCCGCCTCCTTCGGGGACCGGATTCACTACATCGGCAACTCCAGCAGGACGGGGGCCTACCTCTCCCTGGTCTCGCGGGAGCATCACCGGAGGATGACCCAGGGCATCCGCGAGGTGCGCTACATCGAGCTGAGCGTGCGCCCCGGCTACGAGCGGACGTTTGCCGAGGCGCTGCTGTTTCGCTGAAGCGCCGCTGTTTCGTTGATAAGGGAGGGTAGGACATGAAGATCTATCAATGCAAGTCGGAGGACGCGCCGAGCCTCGTCCCCATTCTGGAGGAGCTGGGGGTGAGCTACGAGGAGACCCTGAGGGATGGGGCGGCCATGGCGCGGGCGGCGGAGAGGGTGCGGGAGGTAAACGGCATGAAGCACGTCGTCGTCCCGCTGTCGGAGTGTCTGATGACGGCCTGTCTCGGGACGGCCATCACCTGGGACCCGGAGCTGGGGGACCGGGTGGCGAAGGAGGTCTTTGCCGACTGGTCGGAGGCGGAGTCCTTCCGGCCCGAGTCCATCCGGCGCGAGCTGCTGGACCCCCTCTTCGAGGCCATAAGAATTCTGAAGGAACGGGGGGCCCAGGTTGTCGTCGGCGCGACGGGGCCCATCGCCCTGCTCTCGGGGCTCCTCCCGACGGAGGTGGTCTACCGGGCCATGCCGAAGCAAAAGGAGCCCTTCCCGAGGCTCCTGGGCATCGTCGAGGACTTCATCTCGGAGCACATCGCGCGGGTGGACGCCCTCAGGCCGGAGCTCATCTACCTGGCGGATTCCGTCGGATCCCTGGACCTCGTGGGGCCCCGCCTGTTCCGTCAGGTCTCCGGGCCCAGCTACCTGCGGGTCCTGAAGCGCGCGGAGGGGCTTGCGACGCCCATCTACATGTGTCCCAAGAACATGACGTCGCTCTTCTCCGTGGGGTTTCTCGAGAAGGCCGCGGATGGGAACCTCTGCGCGGGGCCCTGCCTGGCCCGGAAGTTCACGGATCTGCGTTACGGAAGGTGCCGGATCGCCCAGGAGGCTCCGCTATAGGCTTCAGACGGTGTCCCGAGCCCTGTCGTCGGGCAGGAGACCGATGGATAATCTCGAGACGCCCGCTCTGCGATCTGTGAAGTTCCATTCGCCTCGCGGAGCGATACGGAATGGAACCTGTTGTTGAAATCGATCGATGGGGGAATTTGTCGTGCATAAAGATGATCGAATGACGCCGATGGAGAGGTTGGGCGGGTTCATGTCGGGGCAGGAGATGGACCGAATCCTCGCTATGCCCCTCATTTGCTCCATGTCGGGAAAATGCGCCGGGATGACGCACAAGGAGAAGCGGGCCACGGCGGAAAGCGAGGCCCATTGCCAGATCGAGGGGTACAAGCGGTTCGGCAACGACCTCTTGATAAGCGAGTATGGCTTGCACACCGTGGGAAAGTCTCTGGGGAGCGTGATGAGCGACCCCGACGACGCAGTCCCCGCGATCCTGAGCCATGTCCTGAAGGACCTGGCCGATATCGATCAGCTGGATTTCGAAAGGGTGAGGCTGAAGAACAGCGTCGATTTTCAAAAGCACCTCGACTGCGCGCGGATACTCATCGATAAACTGGGGAAAGAGGTGCCGACGGGCACGCTCATATCCGGCCCTCTGACGGCAACGGCGAGCATCTATCCGATAGAGAAATTGTTGAAGGCGACCCGCAGGAACCCCGACGGGGTGCACAGGCTCATGCGTCTCTGCACCGATGCGCTGAAGGAGATTCACAACGAATTTATCGCCGTCGGTTCCATGATCCTGTTCTGCGAGCCGATCGCTTCGGGGACCATCATCGCTCAAAAGGATTATGTCGAGTTCGTCCTTCCCTATACGATAGAGTTGATGGAGAACATTCATGCCCGCAAGGGCATCGTTTGCTATCATATCTGCGGAGACACGAAAAAGATAATTCCCGAGATGATCAAGACGAAACCCGATATGATCAGCATCGATAACCGTGTGCCCCTCTCCTTTGCGAAAGAACTCGTGCAGCCGTACATGCCTCTTGTCGGGAACATCGATCCTGTGGAAACCATGATTCTGGGGACGCCGGACGATGTGGACCGGGCCGTGTTGAAATGCATCAGGGAAGCCTACGACAGCGAAAACGGCTACGTCCTGTGCACCGGCTGCGATCTGAACGGGGATGTGCCTCTTGAAAACCTGGATGCGTTCATGGCTGCCGCCAGGAAGTACGGCAAACACCCGATCGGCGCGTCCAATTGGGAATAGAGGGTCATACGGCGAGAGTCGGTGCGGCTGCCGATTTGGCGGGATGAAGCTATGCGTATCTCACTCCCGCAACGAATTTTGTTGGGGGGATCGGAGCCATGGCTTTGAATCATCAAAAGGAGTGTGCGAAGGATGAGCCAGACGACGCAGGGCGGGCCCGAGCGGCTCAAGGTCTCCATCTCGATGGGGGAAACGGCCATCACGCTCTTCGGCGTGAGCACGAGGGACTATTACTTCGATTCCGACGTCATGGCCGACGTCGAGGCCCGGTTCTGGGAGCGGTTCCAGCCGGACGGCGCGGGCATCTCGCTCACGCTGAGGGGCATGGCGGAGGCCATGGGCTCCGAGATGTTCTACAAAAACCACTGTATCCCCAGCGTGAAGACGCCGCGGGTCCGGAAGCCCGAGGACGTGTATGAACTCAGGGTTCCCGACCCCCTGAAGGACGGGCGCCTGCCCATCGTGCTGGAGGGCCTGGCCAAGCTGAAGGAGAGGCTTGACGGCAGGACGGGCGTGGGGGCCGCGATGGCCGGGCCGGTCAGCGTCGCCATCGCCGTCTGCGGCGCGGAGAACTTCCTGCGCTGGACGCGCCGCCACCCCGACGAGATCCGGCACATGATGGAGATCATCACGGAGGGGAACAACCGGTACATCGACGAGCTGGGCAAGCGGGGGATCGTCGGGCTCTCCTTCTCGGACCCCGTGGCCTCGACGGACCTCCTGGGCCACAAGCAGTTCCTCGAGTTCTCGCTTCCCTACTTCACCGAGAACGTGCAGCACGGCGGCAAGGTGCTGGGGAAGTATCCCGGCACCCACATCTGCGGGCACACCAGGGGGATCTGGGAGGACATCGTGGGGGCGGGGATCTCGTCCTTCAGCGTCGACAACGTGGAGGACCTGGCGGAGGCCAAGGAGGTCATGGGGAGCAGCGTCGTCCTCATCGGGAACGTCCCTCCGGTCAACGTCCTGAACCTGGGCAAGGAGGAGGACATCAAGCGGTCCGTGGCGGAGTGCATCCTGAAGGCCCACGACTCCCCCAAGGGGTACGTCCTGGGCTCCGGCTGCCAGGTGCCGCTCTTCACCCCGGCGGAGAACGTCGAGGCGTACATCCGATGGGGCAAGGAGCTGGGGAAGCTGCCCATCGACACCGAGAGGCTGCGGCGCATTGCGGAGGGGGACGGGACCGCCGTCTGAGGACCGGCTATAGGGGATTCCCAAGGGACGAGTCCCTTGGGCGGGTCCAGGGCGGAGCCCTGAGTTTTTATTAAGGAAGCGGCGGCCCCGGCAAGTTTCTGACTCGAAACAGGCAAGCTGGGGTACCACCGGGGGGCTTTATGGAATCAATGTTTTCTTATTGAATTGTCACTTCTTACTTCTTAGGAGGGATTTTTTATGATTACGGTCAATGCTGTGGGGAAGGCCTGTCCGGAGCCGGTCATCATGACCAGGGCCGCGGTGGAGAAGGGGGCGGCGGAGCTGGAGGTCCTGGTGGACAATGCCGTCGCCGTCTCGAACGTCACCCGTTTCCTGGAGGGCCAGGGTTTCCGGGTGCAGCATCAGGAGAACGGCGGCGAGTTCAAAGTGACCGCCCGGAGGGAGGGCACGGCCCCCGCTGCAGGCCCGGCTCCCTGCAATCGGGGCGGCGCCCGGCTTGCCGTCCTGATCGCGGGGAAGACCCTGGGGCGCGAGGATAAGGAGCTGGGCGAGGTGCTGATCAAGGGCTTCCTTGGCACGCTCTCGAAGCTCGAGACGCCGCCCGCGGTGCTGGCCCTCATGAACGAGGGGGTCAAGCTGGCCCTGCCGGATGCCTCGACCTGCGACCACCTGAAGGACCTGGAGGGGACGGGCACGAAGATCCTGGTGTGCGGGACCTGCACGAACCACTTCGGGATCACCGAGCGCGTCGGCGTGGGGACAATCTCCAACATGTTCGAGATCCTCGAGGCCGTCACGGGGGCGGACAAGGTCCTGAGCGTCTAGCGGGTTCGGAGGTCCGCAGGCGCCCCATCGCATCCGCAAACTTCGATTTGAGGAGGGGTTTGAATTGGAGAGAAGTCTTTCCGGATCGTCGGTCTATCTGAACAACGCGGCGACGACCTGGCCGAAGCCGCCCTGCGTGGGGGAGGCCATGGCGCATTTTCTGTCGTGCGGCGGGGCCAACCTCGGCCGCGGGACCTCCTCGTCCCGCGACATGGGGACCCTGAACGCGGTGCTGGACTGCCGGATTCGCCTGGCCGCCCTGCTCGGGGGGTATGAGGGAGGGGACCCGCGGTACGTCACCTTCTGTCCCAACGTGACGGAGGCGCTGAACGTCGTCCTGCGCGGTTTCCTGCGGCCCGGAATGAGCGTGCTGACCTCCTCGATGGAGCACAACGCCGTCGTCCGGCCCTTGAGGGCCCTCGAGCGGTCCGGGGTGGCGGTGACGTTCCTGCCCTGCGGGAGCGACGGCGCGCTCGATCCCCAAACGCTCGCGGACGCGCTTGCGGCGCGGCGGTACGACCTGATGCTCCTGGCCCACGCCAGCAACGTCTGCGGCACGGTGCAGCCGCTGGGTAGGGTCGCGGAGCTCTGTGCGGGGGCGGGGGTCCCCCTGGTCCTGGACAGCGCCCAGACCGCGGGGGTGCTCCCCATCGACGCGGCGGCGCTGGGGCTCGCGGCTCTCTGCTTTACGGGACACAAGGGCCTGATGGGCCCGCAGGGGATCGGGGGCGTCCTCTGGCGCCCGGACTTCGCCGCGCGGGTCGAACCGCTGGTGGCCGGGGGGACCGGGAGCTATTCCCATGTCGAGACGCAGCCCGAGGAGCTTCCCGACAAGTTCGAGTCCGGGACCCCGAATCTGCCGGGGATCGTGGGGCTCCACGCGGCGCTGGGCTGGATCGGGGAGACGGGGATCGAGAGGATCGCCGAGCACGAGCGGGAACTGGGCGGAAAGCTGCTCGAGGGGCTTTCCCGCGTGGAGGGCATCCAGCTCACCGGCAAGGACGGCATGGAGGGGCGGCTTCCGGTCTTCTCCTTCAATATCGAGGGGCTGGACAACGGCATGCTGGCCGACGCGCTCTCGCGGGAGGGGTTCGAGACCCGGCCGGGGCTGCACTGTGCCCCCATCGCCCACAGGACCCTGGGGAGCTTCCCGCAGGGGGGCCTGAGGGTGTCGCCGGGGTACTTCACGACGCCCGGGGAGCTGGACGCCTTCCTCGAAGCCCTGCCCGCGGCCGCGGAGCGACTGAGGCAGGAGGCGTGAGAAGCAGCGCTGGGGAAGCCGAACCCGCTTCCCCAAGCAAGCTATAGCGTGGAGCGACCGGAAAGCGCCCCCGACGCGACGGGTTGAGGGCGCTTGGATCAACCTCGACCGCGGAGAGCGGCTCGGTCCGAATTTCTGTAGGTACAAGCTGGCGGCTCTGAAAGAGGAGATTTTCGGGCGCATCTTCGGGAAGAAGGGGAGCTGTTACTGGAGAAATGGTATTTCTGGGCTACGCACAGTCGCCCGAGTGCGATGGTTGGAGCAGCCCGCACGATCAGGCATCACCGGGACGGAGTCCTTCAGTGGTTTGAGTCCCATCGACAACGGCATTCTTGAGGGGATCAACAGCTCGAGCCAGGCCTGTAAGGCGAGGGCCGGAGGCTACAGGAGCAATGAGAACCTCATCCCAACGATTTACCTCATCGCAGGAAAACTACAGATAGGCCTACCCACTTAAAAAATGAGGAGCCCTTTTTCGGAGGGCTCCGTCCGTAGAAAACTCCATGAAGGATCGGCCCCAT
>NZ_CAUUGJ010000057.1:0-14738 GCF_963544685.1 uncultured Fretibacterium sp.
GCCCTGCTGACGAGCGCGCTCGAGCCGACGAACGAGCCCTACGCCATCGCCAAGATCGCCGGAATCAAGCTCTGTCAGGCCTACAACCGGCAGTATGGGACGGACTTCATCTCCGTGATGCCCACCAATCTCTATGGTCCCGGGGACAACTTCGGGCTCGAGAACTCCCACGTCCTCCCCGCGATGATCCGCAGGATGCACGACGCCAGGGTTTCGGGCGCGCCGTCCGTTACCCTGTGGGGTACGGGGACGCCCAGGCGCGAGTTCCTTTACGTCGACGACCTGGCGGATGCCTGCCTTTTCCTTATGGAACGCTACGACGGACCGGACATCGTGAATATCGGCACGGGCGAGGACCTGACGATCCGGGAGCTCGCGGAGCGGGTGCGCGGTGCGGTGGGCTACGGCGGAGAGCTGGCCTGGGACGCCGCCCGGCCCGACGGGACGCCGCGCAAACTTCTGGACGTCTCCTTTCTGCATGGTCTGGGCTGGCGGCACACGGTGGAACTGGACGAGGGGCTGCGCCGCACGTACGCCGCCTTTCTCTCGGGAAGACAAAGGGATTTTTAGGCGGATGACCGCTTGCTGCCGTGTCCGCCGCTTGTGAATTGCGGGGAAATGAAATGGCCGGAGGTTGCGCTATAATAAAATATCCGGGGACTGTTGCCCCCTTGGGGAGGGCTGAGGTTTGACGTACATTCGCGACGCCGCCGGGGTGGCCGGATTTATCGAGAGATGGCTGAGGGAGCACGTGGCCGAGGCCGGTGCGGTGGGGATCGCCGTCGGACTGTCCGGCGGCATCGACTCCGCGGTCGTTGCGGCGTTGGCCCGACGCGCGTTTGGACAAGACATGGCGGCGCTCGTCATGCCCTGCCACAGTGATCCGTCGGATGAAGCGGACGCCCGGCTGGTCGCGGACGCGCTGGACATTCCCTGCGAAAGGGTGGACCTTACCGCGGTTTACGACGCTCTTGCCTCGGAGCTGAGAAAAATCGGCGTACTCCAGGGGCCGGCCCTCTCCAACCTCAAGGCCCGCCTGCGGATGGCGTCCCTTTATGCCGTCGCCCAAGCCCGTTCTCTGCTTGTCTGCGGGACGAGCAACAGGGCGGAGATCGCGACGGGCTATTTCACGAAGTTCGGGGACTCCGCCGCGGATCTCCTGCCTCTCGCGGACCTTCTGAAGGGAGAGGTGCGGGCCGTGGCGGCCCATCTCGGGGTGCCGGAGCGCATCATCCGGAAGGCGCCGACCGCCGGCTTCTGGGCGGGGCAGACGGACGAGGGGGAGATGGGGCTCACCTACGACGAACTGGACCGCTATCTCGCGACCGGCGACGCGGCGCCCGAGGTCAGGGAGCGCATCGAGGCGAGGCGGCGAAACAGCGAACACAAACGCCGTCCCGTTCCGATCTGTGTGCCTGAGGTCTAGGGGCGGGCGCGGACGTTCCGCGTCGTGAGGGTGGATTTTTGTCTAAAACAGGCGCCGTGTGTTTCGCAGTCGGCGCTTCATTCATGTTTATGAGGTGATTTTTTTGTCGGGACACTCCAAATGGGCTAACATCAAACATCGCAAGGCCGCTCAGGATGCGAAGCGGGGCAATCTCTTCCAGAAACTTGTGCGCGCCATCATCATCGCGGCCAAGGAGGGCGGCGGAGATCCGGCGATGAACATGCGCCTGAAGACGGCGATCGAGAGGGCCAAGGCCGTCAGCGTCCCCATGGACAACATCATTCGGGGCATCAAGCGGGGGACGGGCGAGATCGAGGGGGCCTCGTACGAGGAGCTGACCTACGAGGCGTATGGCCCGAACGGCATTGCGGTGCTGGTCGAGGTGCTTACGGACAACCGGAACCGCACGACGCCGGAGATCCGCGCCCTTCTGACGCGTAACGGCGGGCAGATGGGGGAGTCGGGGAGCGTATCCTGGATGTTCGAGCGCAAGGGGGTTCTCGAGGTCAAGGGCAAGGGGCTGGACGAGGATGCCCTGATGTCCTGCGGACTCGAGGCCGGAATGACGGATATGGAGTCCTCCGACGAGGGGTATACGCTTTATTGCGAGCCGGGGGACCTGGGCACCCTTCAGGAGGCTCTGGAGAAGGCAAAGTACGCGGTGGAGAGCGCCGAGACCCCCATGGTTCCCAAAACGCCCGTCGAGATATCGGACGTTGAGGCGGCGCGGAAGATCATGCGCCTGATCGAGGTTCTCGAGGAGCACGACGACACTCAGAACGTCTATTCCAACTTCGATCTTTCCGACGAGGCTGCCGCCGGGCTCGAGGAGTGATGGGCGGGGGGCGGCTGTGCCTGGGGATCGATCCAGGCCTTGCCCGGGTTGGCTACGGGGTCGTGGAGCGGCAGGGGAGCCGCTTGCGGGCCCTGACGTACGGGTGCGTCGAGACGAGCCCGAAGCTGCCCTTTACGCAGAGGCTCCTGCATATTTATGAGGCTTTGGGGGAGCAGCTCGAGCACTGCGCCCCCGATTTCATGTCCGTGGAGCGACTTTTTTTCGGGCGGAACATCACAACGGCGGAGTTCGTCTGGCAGGCCCGGGGGGTCGTGATGCTCCTGGCGGCCCGGAAGGGCCTTCCGGTCCTGGAGCCCAAGCCGAATCAGATAAAGTTGGCCGTGTGCGGGACCGGGGGGGCCGATAAGACCCAGGTGCAGCGGATGGTTCAACGTCTTCTGGGGCTCGACGCCATACCCTCTCCTGACGATGCGGCGGATGCCCTGGCCGCGGCGCTGGCCGGGCTCGCCTACTACGACTCGGCCTTCAGGCCGGAGGCGGAGCGCGCGGCCGTGTCCGGCGGAGACCTGCCATGATCCGCTGCCTGACGGGGGAGGTCCTGAACGTCGTGGAGAACGCCGTGCTGTTGGATGTCCACGGCATGGGGTTCGACGTGTTGTGTTCCCGGGGCGCCCTGGCGCTCTGTCGTGCGGGGGAGCGGGTGCGCCTGACGGTCTTCATGCAGGTGTCGGAGGCCGGGGCCTCGCTCTTCGGGTTCGCCGACGAGCGGGAGCGGGAGCTCTTCCTCAAAATCACGACGATCAAGGGGATCGGCGGCCGAACGGGAATGGCGATTCTGTCCGTTTTCTCCGTGGACGATATCCTTCGGGCCGTGTCCCTGGCCGACGTCGCCGCTTTTACGTGGGTTCCCGGCGTGGGACGCAAGACGGCAGAGCGGCTGTGTTTCGAGCTTCGGAACCTTCTCCCCGAGGCATTGGCGGACTCCATCCCGACGGCCGGTGCGGGCCTTGCCGCGCCGTCGCGGACGGCGGATACGGTGGGGGAGGCCCTGCGCTCCCTCGGATTCGCACAGACGGATATCGGTCCGGTTTTGTCCGCTATCCGGGCCGCACGCGGCAAGGAATTTGAACGCATGGACGAGGAGTCCCTTCTGAAGGCCGCTTTGAAGGAACTCCAGCAAGGGCTCCGTTAGGGAAGCCGACACGCGGAGGGACCCGGTACGATGCAGGACGATCGGTACGAAAACGAGCCCCGTTTTTTCTCGGCTCCCCGTTCTCAGGAGGACGTGACCGTCAGGCCCCGTTCCCTCGACGATTTTATCGGTCAGGAGCGGGTGCGCGAGAAGCTGAGGATCTATATGGAGGCGGCCCGCGGGCGCGGAGAACCCCTGGACCATATCCTCTTCTACGGACCTCCGGGGTTGGGCAAGACGACGCTGGCGGGCATCATCGCCCAGGAGATGGGAGGCCAGCTGCGCACGACGACGGGGCCCGCGCTCGAGCGCGCCGGGGACCTCGCGGCGATCGTCTCGAATGTGGAGCCGGGCGACGTGCTGTTCATCGACGAGATCCACCGTATGCCGGCCCAGGTCGAGGAGATCCTCTACCCCGCGATGGAGGACTTCGCCCTGCACATCGTGGTGGGCAAGGGGCCTCTGGCGAAGACGATCGGGCTCTCCCTGCCGCGCTTTACGCTCTGCGGGGCGACGACCCGGCTGGGGCTCCTGACCTCGCCTCTGCGCGCCCGCTTCGGAATCGTCGAGCAGCTCGCCCTGTATACGGAGGAGGAGCTGACCCGCATCGTCCTCAGGGCCGGCGGAGTCATGGAAATTCAGATTCTCGTCGAGGCGGCTCGGGAGATTGCCCGGCGCGCGCGCGGGACGCCCCGTGTGGCCCTGAGGCTCCTGCGCCGTGTTCGGGATGTCGCTGCGGTTCGAGGGAAGGGGAGCATTGATGCGGAGGTCGCCGCCCGCGCCATGGATATGCTCGATGTCGACGCCGAGGGGCTGGACGAGGGGGACCGGCGCATCCTGCGGACGATCGTCGACCTGTTTGACGGCGGCCCCGTCGGCCTCGGGACGATGGCGGCGGCACTGAACGAGGACATGCAGACGATCGAGGACATCTACGAACCTTACCTGATCCAGAAGGGCTTTCTGGAGCGGACCCCGCGGGGGCGACGGGCGACGGGCAGTGCCTATGCCTATCTCGGGAAGTCGGCCCCGACAGGGCGGGAGGGGTTTCTTTTGCCCTTTGACGGGGAGGCGTAGGACATGCCGTCCTCGATAATGTATTCTTGCCGGGAGGTATCCGAGTTGCTTTTCGAGAGGGGAATTTTACGGAAGTTCTTGATGATGCTCTTGGCCGCAGCGGGACTTCTGATCTGTTCCGTACGGTCCGAGGCCCGCGATGCCTATGTGCGCCTAGCTGCGGGAGGGACGTTTGTCGTCGAGGGGGAACATGGGCTCAGCCTGCTGGCCGGAGGCAACCAGGAGCGGGAACTCGGCAGATCGGCCACCATAGCCCTCCGGGGTGGGAAGGCAGTGGTGGGAAAACACGCTTTTCCGCTTCCTGTCCGTATCTTCAGTTCGGGGCTTCTGCGCTTCAACAGGCGGAGCTACCGCGGGGATTTCCTCCTGACGCGGAACGGATTGCTGAACGTACTGGATCTGGAGGATTATCTCCGTGGGGTGCTCCCCGCCGAGGTCGGCGCGAAATGGCCCCAGGAGGCCCTTCGGGTTCAGGCCATCATCTCCCGCACCTATCTCCTGAGGCAGAGCCTGAATCGCTCGGCCCGGGGCTTTGACGTCACGGACTCGGTGTCCGATCAGGTCTATCGTGGGGCTGGGGTGGAAACCGCACGAACGAATCAGGCCGTGCAGAGCACCGCGGGCGAGGTTCTGATTTACGGCAAGGATCTCGCCTTCACGCCTTTTCACTCGGACAGCGGGGGCCACACGGCGAACAACGCCGACGTTTGGGGCAAGGTCCTGCCCTATCTGGGAGGGGTTCCGGAGCCCCGGGCTTACCGGTCTCCGAACACATCCTGGGCGGTCAGGATTTCTCGCACTACGGTCGAATCCGCACTGGCGAAGATCGGTGGGAGCGTCGGCACGGTGTCCGAGATCCGGATCGCCGGGACCGACAAGGGAGGCCGGTCGACGGCGCTGACCTTCATCGGTCCCAGAGGGAGCAAGACGGTCAAGTCCAGTCTTTTTCGCATGGCCATAGGACCCAATATCCTGAAAAGCACCATGTTGACGGCGGGCTCCGGGCCCGTATCGGGTTCGGCTCCACAGCAGCCGGCGCCCTCCGCTCCGCCGGCCGACAGCGCTGCCATGCCCGAGATCAAGGAATCCGATTGGGTTCCCGATGCGTCCGGTTCCACGGACGGCGGTCTGCCCCGCGCTCCGGTGCCGACCTCGAACGAGCCCCTGTCTCCCGCGCAGGAGGAACGCCTGACGAGGATGACCGCGGACGGCGTCTTTACGACGGCGGAGCTGATCGACATGCTGACGAACCCCGACAAGAAAAAGGGGTATCTCTATATCGGCTTTCAGAGGAGCGGAAAGAGGAAGCCCGCCTCGCAGCCGGCGGCGAAGCCTCCCCGTACGACGGTCGTTCCGCCTGCTCCCGTCCCGGCTCCCGCTTCTCCGCCTCCCGTTCCCGGGGGAGCTGCCATCACGAAGGAGGGGGATGCCTTTGTCTTCCGCGGAAGGGGATGGGGACATGGGGTCGGCCTCTCCCAGTGGGGGGCCTTGACCCTGGCAGGAGAGGGGTGGACCGCGGAACGCATCCTGGAGCACTATTATCCGGGGACCCACGTGAAGAGCTCCCGATGAGCGCCATCGAGCGACGGGCCTTTGCGCATGAGGATCTCTTCGACCTGAATGCCTACGACTACCCTCTGCCCGAGGAACGGATCGCTCAGACGCCCGCGGAGCCGCGGGACTCGTCCCGTCTCCTGAGCTGGGACGTCGGGAGCGGAATGGTCGAACATCGTCGGTTCCGTGATATCCTTGAATACCTGAGGCCGGGCGACCTCCTGGTCCTGAACGATACGCGCGTGCTGCCCGCCCGGCTGCTGGGAAAACGTCTGCCCGGCGGAGGCGCCGCGGAGGTGCTCCTTCTGAGCCCCTGTTCCCCGGACTTCCAGGTATGGAGGGCTCTGGTCAGGCCGGGGCGCAAACTGAGACAGGGGGCGCAGGTCTCGGTCGGGGACAGGGTCCTCGGGATCGAGGCGCAGGAGGGCGAGGGGGTCCGCATCGTCCGGGTCGGAACGGGGCGTCAGGATGTCTTGGCCTTTCTGGATGCCTTCGGACGCGTGCCTCTGCCCCCCTACATCGGCGGCGACCGGGACTGGCGAGAGGAGTATCAGACGGTCTTCGCCAGCAGGGAGGGGTCGGTGGCGGCCCCGACGGCAAGCCTGCATTTTACGCGGAAGCTCCTGCAGGACATCGATGCCATGGGGGTTCGCAGGGCATGGGTGACCCTTCATGTCGGCCTCGGGACCTTTCGTCCCGTGAAGGCGCCGGATATCCGGCAGCACGTCATTCACGACGAGTACTGCGAGGTCCCCCGGGATACGGCCGAGGCCGTGGAGGAATGCCGCCGGCGCGGAGGGCGGGTCGTCGCCGCAGGGACGACCGTGGCCCGCACCCTGGAGTCCATGGCCGCCGAAGGAGGAGGGGTCCGTCCCGGTTGTTTGGATACCGACCTCTTTATCTATCCGGGCTTCGACTTTCGTGTCGTCGATGCCCTGATCACGAATTTTCATCTGCCGAAGAGCTCGCTCCTGATGCTTGTGGCGGCGTTCGCCGCGGGGCTGGGAGGCTGGAAGGGCGAGGAGGAAAGGGCTCTGTCCGCCCTGCACGGGGTCTATGCCTCGGCCGTCGCCGAGGGGTATCGGTTCTTCTCGTTCGGCGACGCCATGTTCATCCACCGATGAAAAGCGATCAAAAAGAAATAGCGAAGAAAGATCCATGAAGGAAATCTATTGGTACCGTGAAGAAGGGGAGAGGAAACGGGTGGACGGGGAGTGCCTGAGCCGATGAGACGAAGCCTGTTCTGTCTGTCGATGTTGCTGGTGATGGGCCTTCTGCTGGGAGGCGCATCCTTCTGGCTGAAGCAGCCCAGCCCTTTTTGGGAAAGGGTTCTGCCCATTCCGGTGGGGGAGGTGCGTCTTGTCCTCATCCACCCGAAGATGAACGCCCGGCAGATCGCCCAGGCCTTTTTCGACCAGGGGGCCCTGACGGAGCCCTCCGCGAAACTGGCCCGATGGATGGCGCGTTTCGGGCTGGACCGCAGTTTTCGGCCCGGGAGCTATCGTGTCGTGCGCTCCGATGCCTGGAACCTGGCCCGCCAGCTTCGGACGGTGCGCCCGCTGTTGGCGAAGGTGACCATTCTCCCGGGGGCGGACGTCTTTTCCCTGCGGGACCTTTTCCGTCCGGAACAAAACCCCGATGCTCCGGGAAGCGGGGACCTCCTGAAACGTTCCATCCTGGACGGCCGCAGCTATCCCGAGGCGATGCGCGCGGTGCTTCCCGACGAGGAGGAATCGAGGATTGCGTGGCTTCTCCCGGATACCTATCTTCTCGTCGAGGAGTCCCCGGAGGAGCTGGTGCGTACGGCGGCGCACGCCTGGTGGGATCGGTACGGAGCTTCGGTTTGGTCCATGGCTTCCTCGGATCTTCTGGCCGCGGCGAAGATTGCCTCGATGGTGCAGCGCGAGGCCCTGTGGGATGCGGAGGGCCCCATGATCGCGGAGGTTATCCGAAACCGGCTGAAGAGGAACATGCCGCTGCAGATCGACGCGACGGTGGTCTATGCCTGGAAGCGCATGGGACGGAAGGTGACGCGGGTGCTTCACAGCGACCTGAACATCGATTCACCCTACAATACCTATCGTTTCCCGGGGCTTCCCCGGCATCCCATCTGCATCCCATCCACCTCCGCCTGGGATGCCGCGCTTGGCTCGGAGGAGAACCCGTATTATTATTATGTGGCCCGGAAGAACGGGTACCATTATTTTTCATCGACCTACGAGGAACATCTCCAAAACATAAAAAAAGCCCGCTCCGAATAGGCGCCGGCGGAGCGAAAAGGAAGTGCTACCGAATTTGAACGGGAGAGGCAGGATTTCACAATGCCCATAATACGCGGCAGCGGCAAGAAACCTCGAAAACCTTCGAACAAGCACGGCGCGGCGACACGGCATCCTGCCCGGAGAAGCTGGTTCGAACTGGCCCTTTTCTTCTTCTCGGCTATCGGAATATATCTGATTGCGGCTCTTTTCGACAGCGCCTGGACAGGGGCGTCGGGACGCCATATCGGGGCGTATCTGCGCTCCGTCTGGGGCGGGGCGCTCTTTGTCCCCCTGGCGTTCTGGCTGTATCTCTGCTTCGCCTGGTTCGTCCGCCTCCGGATCCCCCGGCTTCTGGGGCAGATTCTGGGGACGCTTCAGCTCTATCTTTCCATCGCCTTCATGCTGGGCCTGTTCCGGAAGGTCGGATGGAATTTAAGCTGGCGCTTGGCCGAACCCGGCCGAGTGGGGGACGGCTTGGCGCATTTCTTCGTCCTGAACCTGGGAGTCCTGGGGACGGTCATGGTGTCGTTCGCCTCCCTTTTCCTGGCCGGCCTGCTCTTCGGCTCGCGTTTTCTCTCGCTGTTGTCGCTGCTGTCCACAGCCCGCCCGTCGGATACGGAGGAATCGAAGCCGGCTCCGGAACCCAAGGAAAAGGGACGGAAGGAACCCCGGGAACCCCATGCCCCCAAGCACAGGGAGGAGGAAAGAAGCACGCACCTTGTGAGGAACGCCTCTCCCGGAGGCGTTCCCTTCGATCCCCTCCGGCCCGTGGGGACGCCGGGCACGTTTGACGATGAGGAGGAGGCTGGGGTCCCGGCGTCCGGGGAGGAAACGGAGACGCCTTCCCCGGATGCCGAGGGGATGCCCATCCCTCCCGATGTGGATGAGGAAGAGGGGCCGGAGTCCGTCCCCCACCCCGAGCCCTCGCCCGAGGTCCCCGTGCCCGAAGCCGAATCGGGACCGGAACCGCAACGCGCCGATGACGCGGACGAGTCGGACGAAGCCGTTGAGGTTGGCTGGGCCGAAGAATCGCTGTCCGCTGCCGGTCTCGATACCGAGGCTCTCGAGGCCGGGACCGCTGCGGAAGCGTCGACGGATGTCCCTCCGCAGACGGCGGTCGAGATCCTGGATCAGTTGCTGGAGTCCCTCGAGTCCGGAGAATTCGACGTCCTTATGCCTTTCAGGCGGGAAGCCCGGGGCGAACGTCCGTCGACCGGCCGTCCTCCGTTGGAGGCGCCGAAGGACTCTCCCGCCTCTCGGGCCCCGGGGGCCGCTAGGGAGGACGAAGCGGCCGTGGAGACCGTCGAGCTTCCCTTGAATAAGGCGATGGAGGGAGGACAAGAGGTTATCGAGGTGACCAGCACCCCGAAGGTCGGCCCCGAGGAACGCGTACGGGAGATCCGCGAGCGGCTCGCCCCCTCTCCCGATGATTCGCATGCGGAGGCGGAGGAAGGGGCGGACGGCAGGGATACCGCCGTTCAGGAGACCTTCCCTGAGGTGGTCTTGCCCGAGGACGAGGAAGAGAAGCGCTTCCGTTCCGGGGTGTTTCCCCCTCCTCTGGACCTTTTCGGCCCTCCGGTTCGGGACTGGGACCAAGACGACGCTCTGGAGCTGGCCAACAAGCAGGCGGAGGTCATCGTCGATACGCTGCAGAATTTCGGCGTCAAGGCGACGGTCGCCCATATCGTGGTGGGCCCCTCCGTCATTCAATTTCAGATAGAGCTGGCGCCGGGCATCAAGGTCAGCAAGGTCGCGGGGCTGGCCAACGACCTGACGATGGCCTTGGCGGTCGTGTCGGTCCGTGTCGAGGCCCCTATCCTGGGGCAGCATTATGTGGGTATCGAGATCCCCAATCCGAAGCGCAAGGGAATCGCCCTGCGCTCCGTGATGGAGTCCGAGGAGTTTCAGCAGGGAGAGTTCCTTCTGCCGCTGCCGATGGGGATGCGGGTCGACTCCCGTTACCTGGTCTGCGGCCTCGAGGACATGCCGCATCTGCTGGTCGCTGGGACCACGGGGTCGGGCAAGAGCGTCTTCGTCAATGGCTGCATCCTGGGGATGTGCCTGCGTCGCCCCCCCGAGGAGCTGCGCCTGATCCTTGTGGACCCCAAACATGTGGAGTTCGCCATCTACGAAGGATTGCCGCACCTCCTGGCCCGGCCCGTCTCCGACCCGCGGCAGGCCATCGCCGCGCTCTCCTGGGCCGTGCAGGAGATGGAGCGCCGCACGGAGTGTTTTGCGCGCGCGCGGGTCCGCAATCTCGCCTCCTATAACGACAAGGTCCTGCCCAAGGATCGTTTTCCCAATATCGTCGTGGTGGTCGACGAGCTGGCGGACCTGATGTACACGGCCGGCAAGGAGGTGGAGGGACTGATCGCCCGTCTGGCTCAGAAGGCCCGTGCCGCGGGGATCCACCTGATCCTGGCGACCCAGCGGCCCTCCGTGGACGTCATCACCGGCCTGATCAAGGCGAACGTCCCGGCGCGCGTGGCTTTTGCCGTGCCGTCCCAGACGGACTCCCGGACGATCATCGACGCCGCCGGGGCCGACAAGCTGCTCGGGAAGGGCGATATGCTCTTCTTCAGCACGCGCTATCCCCGCCCGCTCCGCCTTCAGGCCCCCTTCATCACCGAGGAGCGCACGCTGGATTTCGTGGAGTATATGAAGGGAACCTTCGGGGAGCCGGAGTACATCGAGTTCGAGGACCCGGGCAATCCCGCGGGAGAGGGCAACGGAAAGAACGGCACGAGCATCGTCGACGACCCCAAGATGGAGGAGGCCATCCACGTCGTCATGGACACGGGCATCGCCTCCGCAAGCGGCCTTCAGCGCTACCTCAACATCGGTTATCCCAGGGCCGGCCGAGTGATTACGGGCCTGGAACAGCTGGGCATCGTGGGGCCGCAGCCCGGAAACTCCTCGAAGCCCCGGGACATCCTGATGGACGAGGAGGGCGCTTTCGAGGCTCTGAAGCGCGCGCGGACGGGCGGACTGTTCGATGAGGAGTGAGGCGCGTGCGCTCCTCTGAGCCCGTGCGTCCCTTCGAGTCGCCCGAGCTCGAGTTCGAGGCGGCGCTCGAGCTGGAATTGCCTCGGATGCGCGCCCTTTTGAGGCGGCACGGGGAGGCGCCGTCAAGCTCTCCGCCTCCGTTGCTGGTGTTGGGTGGCCGCGCTCCCGATCCCGATTGGCTGCGGAAGGTCTCCCTCGGACGGGAGACCTGGGCACTGGACCGGGGGGCCGACGCCTGTCGAGCCGCCGGGGTCGTGCCGTCCCGCATCCTGGGGGATTTCGACAGCGTCTCGGATGGGGCCAGGGAGTGGGCCGAGCGGATGGGCGCGAAGACGGACCGCTATACGCCGGACAAGGACGATACGGACTTTCAGCTGGCCCTGAGGCTGCTGTCCGGGGATGTCGTCGTCACCGGGTGCTGGGGCGGGCGTTTCGACCACGCCTTCTCGAACGTCTTTTCATCGCTTTGGGCCATGGAGCGTGGGGTGAGGGTCCTCTGGTTCGCCGACGAGCGCGAGGTCCTCTTCCCTCTGCGGGGCCCCGCAAAACTCGAGCTGGACTTTGAAATCCCACCCTCAGCGCTGTCGCTTCTGTCCCTTACGGCCTCCTGCGAGAGGGTCTCCATCGAAAACGTGAAGTGGCCGCTCGATGAGGCCGATCTGGCGCAGGGCTCCCCGCGGGAGATCAGCAACGTCCCCCTGGGCCGTCCCGTCCGGGTCGAAGTGCGCTCGGGAGTCCTCGGGGTCTACGGGGAATGCCGATGAAACGCGATGCCATCGACTGAAAGCGATGGATTTAAGCCTGGTGTCGTCATTCGAAAGAATTGGAATTTGAAAGAAGGCGCCGTCCGCAGGGTCGATCCCGAGGGCGGCGCCTCTTAATGTTTGTGCTGATGCGGCATGTTCATGCGAAGGGTTGTGTGCTTGTCCCGGCGTCAGCCTTCCGCCCCCTCCTTCTTCGGTTCGGGAGGGAACGCCAGCATGATCAGCCCTCCGGCCAGAGTGACGGGGATGAACTGTGCCATGTGGGCGAAGAGCGCTGCGGCCAGGGCCTGCTCGTGCGGCACGTCGTGCGCCCTCAGTGCGGCCACGGCGATGGCCTCGTAGACCCCGATGGCCCCGGGGGACGAGGGCAGAAGCATCCCCAGGCTGCTGAGCGCGAAGACGCTCAGGGCAGCTTTCCAGCTCAATCCCAGCCCGGCGACCCCATTGAGCGCCGTGATCGTCTCCAGGGCGTAGAGGCTCCAGACGAGGAAGGAGGTCGAGGCCATCCAGACGAGGCGCCCCGCCGTCAGATGACCGGCGAGGGCCGACAGGAAACGCTGGAGAAAGCCCGTGATCTCTCGGGGCAGGGGTAGGCGCGCGGCCCAGGAGACGACCTTCGGACAGCGCCGCATCAGGAGGAGGACGAGCCATCCTGCGAGCAGGCACGCCAGGAAGAGAAGCGTCGCGCCCCGCCGCCCCACGTGCCATACAAACCACAGGCTCAGCAGCGCCAGGGCGTTGACGTCGAAAAAACGCTCCATGAACACGATCCCCAGCGCGGCATCCGCGGGCAGATGGTTATTGCGCCCGATCCAGACGGCCTTGGCCACCTCACCGGCCTTGGCTGGGACCACGTTGTTGACGGCCAGCCCCGCCAGGGTGGCGCAGAAGGCCGAGCGGAACGAGAGCGGAGGGGTGTTCATCCGGGTGAGCCTCACGCCCATGACGGCATAGGCCGCGAAGGAGACGGCCGTCGTGAGGAGCATGGGGGGCAGGGGAAAACGGCTCAGGACATCCCACAGCTCCCTCAGGGGTACGCCCCGGAAGGCATGGAACAGGCAGAAAAGAGAGATGCCGTATTTCAGGACAGCGGAGACGAAGGAGGGCATGAGGTCGTCTGGGCTCCTCGTGCGCTCAGCACGAGAGCGACAAGGATAATGAGGCATCCCAAGATCTCGCCCGTCGAGGGAACCCTTTGGAACAGGAGTGCCGCGAGAGCAACTGCTGTAATCAATTCGAACGAAGCCAACATGCTGCCTGTGGATGCACGAATATAGCGGAGTCCGAGATTGTAGGCGCCATAACCCAAAAGTGTGGCGACAAACCCCAGATAGAGCAATAGGCCCCACAAGGTGCCGGAAAGTCCTGGGATATCTCCCCAACCGGTCGTCAAGGTTTTGTAAAAGGCCAGCCAGATGAAAGCGAAGAACTGTGCCCAGCTGAACAATGTCCATGGTTGAAGCCAGCCGGTTTTGCCGTTCCAACGCATGGTCAGGGACTGGACTGTCATGCCTGTGACAGAGAGTAAAGCCGCAATCACCCCCGGCAGCGGGAAAGAAGAGGCTGTGGTTTCGGAATCTGTCAGAGTCGCCATGCTCAGGACCCCGATGAGGATCAGGATGCCCGCGATAACCTGCATGGTTGACGGGCGCTCCTTCAAGATGAGAGCTCCAAAAAACATTGTGAAGAGCGGAAACGTAAAAAAGATTACCTCTGTCGCCGCGACGGAGAGGTAGGTCAGAGCTGTCATGAAGCCACCATAGAGGAACCCGGCGGAGGCGCCTCCGTAGAAAAAGAGGATGATCAAATCCTTGAGACGTACTTTGAGAATTTCCAAGTCGCGCACTCCAAACCAGAGGAAACAGCCTGATGCTGCCAATCCCGCCCTGATAGTGGCCCCCGTCAGGGGATGCAGGGATGACGCCTCTTTGGAGAATGCGGCGAGTGTTCCCCAGAGAAAAGCACCCAATAAAACCAGCGCCGAGCCTTTCAGCCAATAGGACAAAATTTTCTCCTCCTTGAGGATTTGCAGAGGGTGTCCCCCCTTTGCGCGCGAAAATATAAATTCAGCAAAGACGCTCCATCAATGATGGAGCGTCAAACGACGGCTTGCTGCAAGGAGCCTTCCGCCCCGTCAGCTCTGCAGGGGGCAGGGGCCTCCGACCTGACGGCCCAGGTTTTTACCCAGCTCCACGCACTGCTCCAGGTCCTCGGCGGTGGGGGAGGCGAAGACCTCGACCTCGGGGCCGACGACCTCCAGCTTGATGTCCCTGGCGAACTCCCTCAGTGCGTCCAGGGCGCCGCGGCTCCAGCTGTAACTGCCCGCGATGCCCAGCGCCCGGTTTTTAGGCATGCGATTGAGCAGTTTGGAACAGAGCGCCTCCATTGGGGGAAAGAGCAGGGTGTTGTAGGTGCAGCTCAACAGGGCGAAGCCCCTGTAGCGCCAAATGTCGCGCAAGATGTGGGAGGGGTCGCTCCGGGCGGCGTCGTAGAGGTGGACATCCTTGACGCCGCTGTCGGAGAGCCCGCTGCAGACGGCCTCCGCCATGCGCTTGGTGTTGCCGTACATGGAGCCGTAGACGACGACGGCCCCGCAGTCGGCCTCGTAGCGGCTCCAGCGGTCGTACAGCCCGATGACCTG
>NZ_CAUUGJ010000058.1:0-14546 GCF_963544685.1 uncultured Fretibacterium sp.
ACACTTCTTTCAGCGGCCTCTTGAACAGTCCCAACAGCACGGTGCTGGCGATCGTACCCGCCGCGATGGCGGCGAGATAGCCCCAGACGTGTGTGGCCGCCTCCGGGATTGTCAGGACGAAGACCCCTCCGTGCGGAACCTTGAGCTCCGCCCCGACCAGCATGGAGATGGCCCCGGCCAGGGCGGACCCCACAGCGAGCGCCGGGATGACCCGCAGCGGGTCCCGGGCCGCGAAGGGGATGGCCCCCTCCGTCACGAAGGCGAGCCCAAGGACGGCCGCGGCGTTTCCGGCCTCCAGCTCCTCGCGCGTGAATCGGTTCCGGAACAGGCGGCACGCGAGCGCCAAGGCCAGGGGCGGCGTCATCCCGCCCGCCATGACCGCGGCCATCGGGCTGTAGATCTGAGTGGTGATGAGCCCCGTGGCGAAGGCGTAGGACGCCTTGTTGATCGGTCCCCCCATATCGATGGCCATCATCCCCCCCAGGAGCAGCCCCAGGAGGACCGAGCTCGCCCCGCGCATCCCCTGGAGCCAATCGGTAAGGGCCTGGAGTGCCCGGGCCACGGGGGTCCCGACCGCGTACAGCATCAGGAGTCCGGTTATCAGGGTGCCCAGAAGCGGGAGGATCAGCACCGGCTTGAGCCCGGCGAGGTTCTTGGGAAGCCGGATAGCCCGGTTCAGGAGGTCCGTCGCGTACCCGGCGATGAAGCCGGCCACGATGCCGCCGAGGAAACCCGCTCCCAGGTTGGCCGCCAGGACGCCGCCGACCATGCCGGGGGCGATGCCGGGGCGGTCCGCGATCGAGTAGGCGATGTAGCCGGCCAGCACCGGTACGATCAGCGTGAAGGCGCCCGTGGCGCCGATCGTGAAGAGTGCGTGCCCAAGGGTTCCCGCGTTGGATTCGTTCCCCGCGTAGATGCCGCCGAAGGCGAACCCCAAGGCGATCAGGAGGCCGCCCGCGACGACGAAGGGAAGCATGAACGAGACGCCGGTCATCAGGTGCTTGTACGGCCCGGCCTTTTTCTGGGATGCCGCCGCCTCGGAGGACCCCTTTTCCGCGTCTCCCGCCTGAACCGTCGCCTCCGAGAACGCCTGACGGATCAGGGCCTCGCCGGCCGTGATCGCCGGCTTCGTTGCCGCGGCGAAGACCCGCTTGCCGACGAAGCGGCTGCGTTCCACCTCCTTGTCCGCGGCGATGAGGACGAGGGCCGCCCGGGATATCTCCTCGGGTGTCAGGGGCGTTCCTGCGCCGACGGACCCCTGGGTCTCCACTCGGATATCGTAGCCCAGAGCTTTGGCCGCCTGCTCCAGCCCCTCGGCGGCCATGAAGGTGTGTGCGATGCCGGTCGGGCAGGATGTGATCGCCACGATGAGCTCCTTCTTCGTCCCCCCGGCCGGTGCGCCGGGTGATGCTGCTCCCCCGAAGAGCAGCTCCAGCGCCCCCGTCGGGTCGGTCAGGATCGATCCGATATCGACGACGGGGATGGGCTCCGCGCGTTCCGGGACGGCCGGGTCTTTTTCCCCCGCCCTTCCCCCGATGAGAAGGATGCGGTCGTCGGGGCCGGGCGGCGTGTCGAAGGCGGCCAGCGTCGCGCCATTCGCCCGGACCTCGATCTCCAGCTTCCGGCCCAGACGTTCGGCCGCGCTCCTCAGGGCCTCCGCGGCAAGGATGCCGCGGGGCGCGGACGCTCCTCCGTTGACGATAAGAAACAGCGTGTCCTTTTCCACGATGCTTTCCCCTCCCTTACAGTCCGATGCTCTTCAACTCGACGGACGAGGCGATGGCCTCTATGGCCCCGTGGTCCCGGAGGCTGCCCTCGAAATCGGCGTCGACCCGTGCCGCCGCAAAGGCGGTCCCGAGGCGCGCCGCGCGCTCGAGGTCGCCGCCCTCGCTCTGGGCGGCGAGGATGCCGGCGACCATGGAGTCGCCCGCCCCGACGGTGCTCGAAAGCCGGTTCAGCCGCTTTTTTGCGTGCAGGGCGCCCTCTTTGGAGAAGAAAATCGCCCCGTCCCCTCCCATCGAGACCGCGAGCAATGCCATCCCCCCCGTCAGGAGCGCCTTGGCCGCGCGGATCAGGTCCTCCTCCGTCTCGATGGTCCGTCCGGTCCATGCCGCGAGCTCGCTCCTGTTCGGTTTGGCGCAGAGCGGTTTGACGGGAGCGTCAAGGGCCGTTTTCAGCGCCTCCCCGCTGGTGTCCAGCATCACCTGGGCGCCGATGTCCCGGAGCTTTTGGGTCAGGTTCGCGTAGATATCCGTCCCGCACCCCTTGGGCAGGCTCCCCGAGAGGGAGACGATGCAGGGCCCCTCCTTCGCCAGGTCCAGAAGGATCGTCTCCAGGCTGCGGAGCACGGGGGCGTCCGCGCGAAGCCCGGGGAGGTTGACGTCGGTCGTCTCGTCGCCGTCCACGATCTTCACGTTCGTGCGCGTCTTGCCCGGGACCCGGACAAAGCGGTCGTCCAGCCCCTTCTCGCGGAACAGCCCCTCGAATATCCCGACGTTGTCGGCGCCGATCAGGCCGGTGACGGAGGAGCCCAGCCCCCAGTCGGCCAGAAACGAGGCGACGTTGATCCCCTTGCCCCCCGGCGTCTCGGTCACGGACTCGGCCAGGTTGACGGACCCCCGCGCGAGCGGTTCCGCCAGCCCTACCGTCATGTCGATCGCGGGGTTCAGGGTGACGGTCACGATCCTCATCATTGGGCCTCCTGTTCCAGAGCCCGGACGGCCTCCGCACTGTCCTGCTCCAGGGCCCTCTCCGCCAGGGCCCTGAGCTTCGCGTAGTCGTGCGCACGGAGCCGGGCCTTGACCGCTGGGATGTCGCGGGGGGTCATCGACAGCTCCGTCACCCCGAGCCCGACCAGCAGCGAGGCCCCGAACGGATCTCCGGCGATGCCGCCGCAGATGCCCACCCACTTGCCGTGCTTTTCGGCTCCCTCGACCGTCCTTCGGACGAGGCGCAGGACGGCGGGGTGAAGGGAGTCGGCCGAGGCGGCCAGCTCCGGGTTTTGGCGGTCTATGGCCAGGGTGTATTGGGTCAGGTCGTTGGTCCCGATGGAAAAGAAGTCCACCTCGGGTGCGTACTCCTCGGCGAGGAGGGCGGCGGCCGGGACCTCGACCATGATGCCCAGAGGGATGCGGGGCGCGTCGAGCGAGGCGCGAACCTCCTCGCAGACGGCGCGGAAACGGCGTATCTCCTCCAGGGTCCCGACCATGGGGAACATCACGGACAGTCCGTTCCCCTCCCCGGCGGCACGATAGAGGGCGCGAACCTGGGGGTAGAGGAGCTCCGGCCGGCGAAGCAGCAGGCGTACGCCGCGCACGCCCAGGAACGGGTTCTCCTCGTGGGGAAGGTTCAGGTGCGGGACGCGCTTGTCCCCGCCGATGTCGAGGGCCCGGACGATGAGGGGCCTGCCGCCGAGGGCGCTCAGCATGGCGCGGTAGATCTCGTACTGCTCGTCCTCGGTCGGGGTCGTGTCCCGCTCCAGAAAGAGGAACTCCGTGCGCATCAGTCCGACGCCCTCGCAGCCCATGTCGATGGCCTCCGCGACCTGGGACGGCCGGTTGACGTTCGCGGCGACCGCGATGATGCGGCCGTCGGCAGTCCTCCCCGGCTCCATGCGGGCGGCCCGTTCCGCCTCCTCCCTCTCTCTGAGGGTGCGCATCCTCTCCCTGGCGGCCGACAGGTCCTCCTCGGTGGGGTCCAGCCAGACCCTGCCGGTGTCCCCGTCGACGATGGCCGTCGAGGCGGGTTTGTCCAGGAGATCGCGTCCCAGGGCTACGACCGCGGGAAGCCCAAGGGTACGCGCGATGATCGCGGTGTGCGACGTCGGCCCGCCCAGGGCCGTGACGAGCCCTGCGACCCGCTCACGGTCCAGCCCGGCGGTGTCCGACGGGGAGAGGTCCTCGGCCACGATGACGACCGGCGAGTCGGGGGTCCCGGCGGGGGATGGGGATTCCTCGCCCTCCTCCTCCCGCAGGGCCGAGAGGACCCGGCGTCCCACGTCCCTCATGTCCGCGGCCCGCGCCGCCAGAAGCTGGTTGTCGATCGACGCGAGCTTGTCGGCCAGCGTCTCGACCGCGTGGTTCCACGCCCATGCCGCGCCGTGCCCGGCGACGATCGTCCGGGAGGCCAGGGTCAGGAGCCTGGTGTCCTCGAGGATGCCGAGGTGGGCCCTGAAGATGGCCGCCTCGTTCTGACCCAGACGGCGGACGGTCTCCTCGATGACCTCCTCGAGCTGCCGTCTGGCCCTGTCGATGGCGGACTCCAGCAGACGGGCGGATTCCTCCAGCGACGCGGGTTCATCCTCCACCTCCGTCGTACGGGCGCCGATCCTGACGATCGTCCCCGTCGCCATACCCGGACTCGCGGAGACCCCCTTCAAAGCGGGTTTGCCGCTCGGAGGAACCCAGGCGTTCCCTGGGGGCACGACCTCGGCCGCCTTGCGCGCGGCGCGCTCGAAATCCTCCTTTTCCTGCGCGGAGAGGCCGGTCATGACCTCCTTCATCCGTCGGACCGCGGCCTTGGCCTTTTCGCCCGAGGCCGAGATGATGATCGTCTCCCCGGACTTGACGCCGAGCTGAAGCAGGGAGAGGAGGTTCCGCGGGTCCGCGGTGTCGGAGCCCCGGCGCAGGCGTAAGGGACCGTCCAGGGCCTTCGCGGCGTTCACCCAGAGCGAGGCAGGACGCGCGTGCAGGCCGGAGGGGTAGTCGACCACCCATTCGTCCCGGACCTCCAGGTCCTCGGCCTCGGCGGGTTTCGTATCCTCGGCGCCGCGCTCCTCGGAGAGGGCCGAGACGATATCGGCGGCGGAGTCCGTGCTGGACAGGCGCGCGATCCGCTCCTCATCCTGGATCAGCCGCGTCAGCCGTTTCAGGATGGCCAGGTGTCCGTCGGACCTCGCGGCTATCCCCACGACCAGCTTCGCGGTCTGGCCGGCGTTCCACTCGACGCCGGCGGGGACCTGCAAAACAGCGATGCCGTCGTGCCGGACGCAGTTCTTGTCCTCGACCTTGCCGTGGGGGATGGCGATGCCCGCCCCCAGGAAGGTGTCCGCGGCCTTTTCCCGCTCCGCCATGCTCGCCACGTAGGGAGGATCGACGTACCCGGCGTTGCGCAGCAGTTCCCCGACCTCACGAATGGCGGATGCCTTGTCCTTGGGCGTGCCGCCGGTCCTGACGAGGGCGTCCGAGATGAGCGGAAATTGCTTGTCTGACATACAAAAAGCCTCCTTTCGGACCAAAACGAATCCAACCAAACCCAACCGAAGTACGGCGGTCGAGAACGAAAAATCCAGGGATTCCGAGGGTGCCAGTCCGTTGAAGAAAAAGCCGTTCGGCAGATCAGAGAGCTTGGAACGTGTTCATTATATATGGATTATATGGATTATGGGGTGGGATGAGGCCGGGGTTTCATGGGCCAAGCAGGTCCGAAAGGGCGTCGGCGTTCAGGCCGGTTCGGATACCGAAACGGCTCAGGACGAAGTCGTACCGCGTGGGGTCGTCCGGCGCAACCTCGCGGAACCTCTCCGTGATCTCGAGCGCCGTAACGAGATCCGCCTGTTTCCTCTTCGTCAGTCCCAGCTTCAGCGCGATGGCATGGATGTGCGTGTCCGTCGGCATGATGAGGTCGCGCGGGGCGACGGCCCTCCACCCTCCGGGGTCGACGTCGTCCCTCCGCACCATCCACTTCAGGAGGAGGAAGAGCCGTTTGCAGGCGCTGCCGTCCCGCGGGGCCGTCAGGAGCGGAAACCCCTGACGCTCCGGCGAGAGCGCGTCGGAGAATCCGTCCAGGGCGCTCAGCAGATCGGCGCTTTTCTCCAGACAATGACGCAGAAGCCCCTCCAGGCTCCCATGCTCTCTCTGGGCCCGCGCGGCGTTGACCAGGAGGCTCTCCACCTCCCCGGCCGCGGTGAAACGGTGCTTGAAGCCCTCGAGGAGCCGGGACGGCGCCTCTGGATGGGCAATCAGAAAACGGTGCGGGCTCGGACCCAGGGGATCCAGGACCCGTGAGACGCTCTTCAGGATCTGGGCGACGCGGCCATAGGCCAGCGAGGAGGCGACAAGCCCCGCGATCTCTCGGTCGAGCAGGTCGTCGTAACGGTAGAGAAACAGGAGCGGATCGGGGTGGATCAGCTCCCTGCGGTTATAGACGAAGTAGAGCCCGTCCAGAAACGGTTTCAGGCGGACGAGCCCCGGATGGGCGGCCTTTGCTGGATGACGGGTATCTCCTGGATAGGGGGCATTCCCGGAGAGTGGTGGATTATCGCACATGGTGGAGCATACGAAAAGAGGGAACGGCGGTTACCGTTCCCTCGCAGCCGTCGTACCGCGGACGCTAGCGTCCGCCCAGCTCCTTGTCGAGCAGATAGATGCTGGCGTGGGAGTCGCCCACAAACTCCAGATTGCGGACGATGGCCTCGACGTTCGCCTCCTCCTCCACCTGCTCGTCGACGAACCACCTGAGCATGGAGCTGGTGGCGTGGTCCTTCTCCTCGATCGCCTGGTCCATCAGCTTGTCGATGCGTTCCGTCACGTACCGTTCGTGCCGGAGGGACTCCTTGAAGACGCTCAGGGGGCCGTCGTAGCTCTCTTTGGGTTTGGCGATCTCCTCGATCTTCACGCGGGCGCCGCGCTCGTAGAGATGTTCGATGAACCTCTCCGCGTGCTCGAGCTCCTCGTGGTACTGTTTCTCCATCCAATGGGCCATCCCCGGCAGGTTGCAGTCCTGAAAGTATGCGGCCATGCCCAGGTAGATGTAGGCGGAATCGAATTCAGCCTTGATCTGGTCGTTGATCGCGGCCGCCATTTTTTCGGAAATCATCGTATTATCTTTCTCCCTTCCAAAGTCCATGCAGATTGCAATACTCGCGCGCGGTAACTCCGTGGTGTCCGGCGCCGGCAAATTCGGCCTTGGGCTGCTCGCCCGGCTTGAGAAACTGACGGCAGACCTTGTCGCCGTCGATGAGCTCGATCCACTCGATATAGTGCTCCTCGGCCATCGGATGCGCGACGCTCCCCACCTTCACCGCGCCATCCTCGAACACCGGCACGTGCTTCTCCTGGGCGGCGTCGGTGGTGTTCTCCTTCATCTGCTTCATGGATTCCCCGCAGCAGGACAGCGCGCCGCTCCCGGCGTGCAGAACCTCCACCATGCCGCCGCACCTGGCGCATTTGAAGATGCTCAGTCTTTCCATAATATAACGAAACTCCCCTCTCAAGTGAACTCGTGTTGCGTCTGAAGCCCTGTTCCCCTCGGCGAAAATAGTACATCAAATTCCGATTTGACGCAAGCAGGAAAAATACGGAGCTAATGAAGATAAGATTCAGAAGATAAATCGTCGGCGATTTCCCCCTCGGATACGGTAAAATAGAGGCAGGTTGGGTTTCGCAGGATGATTCGGGGCCCGACTTCGAAAATGTCGGGTTGGAAAATGCCAAAGGGGGGACCCCGGGGAGAGGGGCCCCTCACGTAGGCCCTTACGGTTTGGGAGTGACGGGGACATCCATGAAGAACAGGATATGTGGGGCGTTTATGGCGCTTTTACTGCTTTGTGCGGGCTCCGTCTGTCAGGCGGCCGAGCCGCGGCGCCTGCACGTGGTGATCCTTCCGACGGAGAACACGACCGGCCTCCAGGTCTGGGAGAGCAAGTATTACCCCTATAATGTCCTGGAGCGCAAGATGACGGACTACCTGGAGGTGCTCTTCAAGCGTTCGCCGCTGATCGACGTCCAGGTCCTGGATGAACCCGGCATGAACCGCTGGTTCGCCTCCGGGCATCGTCCTGGGGACATGGCGCTGCAGATGGAGCTGTTCGACGCGGTGTTCGAGGAACGGAACGTCCTGGGCAAGCTGGAAAAGGGGCGGGTGAGCCTGCGGATCCGCATCCTGGACACCGTCCAGGCACGTCAGTTCGCCATGAGGGTCGCGGAGGGAACCGACAGGCGCTTTACCTTTGACGGGGAGAAACTTTACTGGCTGGATGCGGCGCTCGTCTCGCTCCCGGTCCCCTTCAAGGACGGCCTCGATCTTCTGGGGCTGACGGGTGCAAAGGACCGGGGACAGAGGATGAGCCACCCGACATGGGAGCAATTTCGCACTTCCTCGCAGTGGCAGGCCCTCAAAAAGGGGATCGAGGACGCTCAGGCTCAGGCCATGGGGCAGGTCAGCAACGCCATTCGCCGCAACGACCCGAGAGCCGAGGCCGAGGGACGCGACCGTTTTTCCCCCGCCATCACCACCGTGGGGCGGATCATCTCGCCTACGGCGGGATCGAGGCGCCGAAGGAGGGAGTTCATCATCTCGATTGGGCGGCAGGACTCCCTGCGGGTGGGGGATGTCCTGGATGTCGTCAGAGGGGATACCTACGTGACCGTAGACCCGGAAAACCCCGTTGTGGTGCTTCAGAACACGATCGGCAAGGTCAAGGTGGTCTCCGTTCAGGAGAAGAACGCGGTAGTGCGGGTCGTCAAGGATAACCGCAAGGACCCCATACAGCTGAAGGACACCGTCATCAAGGTGACGGGGCCGAGGAGTTGAGGATCGCCATGGGCGGATATTCGCGCGGAAGTGTAAGGTTTTTTGCCCTTCTGGCTCTCTTGCTTGGGGCCTTGGCCGGCTGCGGGCCCGCCTGGGCCAATGGGAACGTCTCGGCCGACGAAGTGCCGCCCCCCGTCAGAAAATCGGTGAAGAGGGCCCCGATAAAGAAAGCGGCGCCCAAGGCGAGAAAAACCAAGAAAAAGACCCCATCGGCGCCGGTGCGAAAGAAGGCCGTTCCCTCCCGTCCCCGTATTTCCTCCCTGCGGCAGGGAATCGCCCTCATGCGCGAGGAGCGCTACGAGGCGGCGTATCCGTGGCTGCAGAAGGCCGTGCAGGAGGAACGGCGCAATCCCGAAGCGTGGTATTGGTACGGAATGTACCACGAGAGGACGGCACAGTTCGAGCAGGCCCAGTTCTTCTATCGCAAGGCGATGGAGTTGGACCCCGGATTCGAGCCCTTCTCCCGCGTGGTGGTCTACCCCGGGGACGGGGAGCGCGTGCCCCTGTGGGACCCCAAACGTCCGGCGCGGGTCTACCCCATCCCCACGAACGACCACGGGATCGCCATCATCCCCCCCGACTCCCCCCAGGCACGGCGCCGGCCCGTTCGCCCTCCTGTCGATCCCGAGCTGCCCAAGGTTCCGCTCTACACCCCTCCGGAGCCCGGCGCGGGGCCCTTCGACGGCGACGCGTGGCAGCCCTCGGTCTATGTCCCGCCGGGGCGGGAAAGGCTTTGGGAGGGCGGCGAGCCCGCCTATGCGCCGCCCGAGTCCCGGATTGTCCCCCTGGCGCTGCCTCCTGCGCTGGAGGTTGGCGTCGCCCTCCCGGCGGGCGGGGCCCCTGGGCCTGCCCCTCAGCCGTCGCCCTCCGCGGAGGTCCCCTCCGCTCCCATGGGGGGGCAGCCCGGTCAGGCTCCCGTCTATCAGCCTCCGCTGCCCGGTGCGGGGACTGGGGGCGCGGTTTCCGCGCCTCCGGCGGCGGGGGGTCCCCTCGTCGAGGGTGCGGTTGTCTCGGGGGAGGCTCCGGCCTATCAGCCTCCCGTCCCGGGAGCGGCATCGGGGGATCGTCCGGTTTACCTTCCTCCGTTGCCGGCGGATAAAAAATGAACGGCAAAAAGGGGGATTGGGGCCCTGATGAAAAGGATTTCGCAGGCCCCTTCCTCCCGAGGATGACCTCGGGACCCTTTTTTCGCGTTTATCTCAAAAGAAGGAGCGAGTGAGAGATGAAGAGCAAGCGTTTTGCAGCTAAGATGCCGTTCCTGTTGGCGTTGGCTTTCCTGCTGGCCTTTGCGGGGGAGGAGGCGGCCGTCGCGGCCGTGTGGATGAATGCCGCGGACCCGATCCTGATCACACAGCCCGCCTATTCGGGGATGCAGTTTTACGTTTATCGTCCTTATAACATCCCTGGCGGGTGGTATGCGACCTACGACGGCTACCCCGTCTTCAGGAATGCGGATGGTATTTGGGTCTACGGTTCCTGCGTCGGGGCGAACATCGTGCCGACCGCCTATGTCGTCGGGTCGGTCGTCCCCTCCGTGGCCGGGCTGGTGCCATGGGTCGCGGCGCCCGCCTGCGCTCCGGCCGTTGCGCCGGTTGTCGTCCCGGCTGTTGCGCCCGTTGCTCCGGTTGCCGTCGTCGCCGCTCCCGTCTATGTTCCCCGCTGGGTTCAGAATCCCAATTTCGTGGCCATCGGAGGATGGGGGAGGAGCGTGGACCGCATCGGCGTGCTGGGCAAACCCGCGGTCCCCGTGGCGTGGAAAGGGTCTCGCCCCAATGTGATCTATGCCTGGACGGGCCGAAACTGGTATCAGATATCCCTCCGGGACTCTCAGCATCCCGTGGACGCGCTGCGCGGCAGGCTGTACGAGCTGGCCTGCATGAGCAACAGAAACAATCTGGTCTGGACGGATCAGGATATGAACGTCCTTGCCCAACACGCCGCGGTCTGGGGCTACCGGTGGATGGGACAGATCGTCCTCGCCCGGTGATGCGCAGCTTGCCGTATTTGTCGGCGGTCCGCAATTCCGCAGGAAAAGACGAGGAGTGATGGAGTTGTTGTCCCTTCGGCATTTCGGTCTGATCTCCTGTTTGTTTTCGGGCCTCCTGATGAGTTTGGCCTCGTCGGCCGAGGCCAGGGTTTACGTGGCCGAGCCCCTGCTGGTGGCGCAGCCGTCCTATGCCGGGATGCAGTTCTACGTGTACCGGCCCTACAACATGCCGAAGAACTGGTATGTGACCTTCGACGGCTACCCCGTGACGAAGAACAGGGACGGGGTCTGGGTGTATGGCACCGCGTCCGGCCCCAACCTGAATCCGACGAACTATATCGTGGGGTCGGTCGTGCCCTCCATGGCGGGGATCGTCCCCTGGGTGCGCCCGGCCCAGATTTCCTCGCACGTCACGGTGCCGCCTCCCGAGGTCGCGGCCGTGCGTCAGCCCGGCCTTCCTCCCTCGCGTGCCGCCGGAGGCGAGACCCATTCCACGTGGGTGCCGGACTGGAGCTTCACCCCCCGCTTCATGGCGATCGGGAACTGGCAGAGCAGCGTCGACCGCATGGGTGTCCTGCACAACCCCGCGGTCCCCGTCGCCTGGAAGGGGAACCTCCCCAGGGCGATCTATGTGTGGACGGGACGGAGCTGGTACCAGATTACCCTGCGTGCCGATCAGCGCCCGGTGGATGCCCTCAAGGGGCAGCTCTACGAGCTCACGCGGATGGTCAAGCGCAATCGGTTCATCTGGTACGAGGCGGATATGCCCGTGCTGGCGCAGCAGGCGACGGAATGGGGATATTACTGGATGGGGGAGGTTGTGCCGTCCCGATGAAGAGGCTGGCCTTCCGTGTTCCGGGTGCGCTCCTGGCCTGTTCGCTTTCCCTGTTTGCGGCGGTCCCCGCCGGCGCGTTGCCCCCGGACCCCGTCCCGGCGGTCATCACCGTCCCCGACTGCGGGGACGGCTTTACGATGGACGTGCGTCCGCGCCGCAATCCCGAGGCCCTGGGGACCGTTACGCGCGACGGCTATCCCGTCCTGCTGGATTGCAGAGGGGAGAATCATTACATTTTGTCCCGGGGCGCGGATATCCCCGTGCCGGTGGTCCGGAGGGGCTTCCCCTTGCCGGATTGCGTTCCGGACGGGGCGAATTGAGACTCTGGATTCTTTGTCGGCCATATCATATTATGGATGAGGGACATTTTCTCTCCCGGTTATGTTATACTTAACCATAGCTGAGTTTGAGGAAGTGATGTTTCGTGCCGAGAACGCTCACATCCATCAAAGATGAGATTTTCTCTTATAAGGGCCGGCTGGTTCGTTGTCGAATGTCCAAGGGAAGGAACAGGACCGAGGAGACGGAGGGGATTCTGCTCGACGTCTATCCCAAGCTTTTCACCTTGTACGACGAATCCAGCGCAAGCACCGTCTCCTTCAGCTATGCGGAGATACTCACCCGAGAGGTCGAGCTTGAAATTGTGACTCGCGTTTAGGGTTTTAGGTAAAATACCCCCGGACGAGGTCCGGGGGTATTTTTTTCAGGTCCTCTTTCCTTTACTTCTGGAGGAACCATGGGGGCTCACGAGATGATCTTCACGAATTTTTTGGGGGAGCTGCCGCTGTGCGCTTCGTCCTGCCTTCCTTTGCAAAGCTGAATCTTTCCCTCCGGGTGACCGGGCGGCGGGACGACGGCTATCACGACCTCGTCTCCCTCTTCCTCAGGATTCCCTCGGGGGAGACGCTGCGCGTCGTCCGGCGCCTCGATCCCGCCGCCGGGGACCTCGTCAACGTCGATGGGATGGAGCTGGAGGGGGAGAATATCGTGGCGAGGGCCCTGCGCCTCGCCCGCGCGTCGGGTCTTGCCGTTCCTCCTTTGGATATAGAGATCCTGAAGAGCCTTTTCCCGGGGGCCGGTCTTGGGGCGGGGAGCGGCAACGGAGCCGCATTGCTCAGGTGGCTTGCCGCGGAGATCCCGGATTCCCGGTGGCCGGAGATTGCTTGCCGAACAGGCGCGGATGTGCCTTGTCTTTTCTCCGCTTTTCCCGTCGCTCTGGTCTCGGGGATCGGGGATCGTCTTGAGCCTCTGCCTGCACTTCCCCTGGGAGGCCGGGTCTTCTTTCCCGAGTGGAGCGTGGGCACGAGGGGGGCCTACGATGAGCTGGACGCCCGGCATCCCGGCGGGTATCCGCTTTGCGCGTCCGAGGCCAGGGATGAGGCCCTGTGCCTTTATGAGGCGCTCCAAAAGGGGGAACGCGTCGGTCTGCTCCCCAACGATTTTGCGCTGCCGCTTCTGGAGCGTTTCCCGGGGTATCGCGAGCTTTTCGGGACATTGGAACGATCGGAGGCCCTGGCCTGGGGCATAACGGGCAGCGGCGGTGCGGCCTTCTGCCTCTTTGCCGCTCCTGCACTTGGCTTGGGCTGTCCGGAATGGGGGCGTCAGGTTCTGTATTTTTCCTGATGGGAGGCGCCTGAATAGGAGGCGGGCACGTTTCGGCAAGCCCGCCAATTTTTTGTATTTCGTTAAGGAGAATCCATGCTGAAAAAAATTTTTGCTTCGGGAGCGCGCAACTTCCTGAGTCTCGTCGTTTTCTTCTGCCTGGTTGGTCTCCTCTCCCCAGCCTCGGCTGCGGAGAGCAAACTCTACGATCTCTTCTGGCGGCGTTCCTGGGCCGCAATGGACGAGGCCTATGCCTCGAAGCGGGACAAATCCCCCCGGGATCACGCCTTGATGGTCAACGCCCTGCGCCTCCGCGGCAAATGGCCCGAGGCGGTCTCGATCTTGGAGGCACAGGGGAATGCCTTTCCCCAGGGGATCCGTCCCTATGCCGATATGACCCTCCTGTTGGGCTACGAGAGGGTGGGGCGGCCCGAGGAGGCCCTGAACCTGTCGGAACGGCTTTGGAAATCCGCCCCGAGGGAGCTGAAATATTACATCGCCGCGGCCCAGCATCGCCTGCTGAAGGATGGGGAACCCCAGAAAATTCAGACGGCCCTGGAACGAATGCTCCAGACCGCCGATACGAAAGAACGCAGAATTTATGCTCTCTCCCGCCTCATTCGTCTTCCGGGCCAGCCGAAGGACCGAACCGCTCAGGCCTTGAGTCTCCTCAGGTTGCAGGCCGGCAACAAGGCGGCGGCCGAGGTACTGGCAGGCCATAAGAAGCCGTGGCCTCAGTCCGTTCGGGTAGCCTTGGGCGTCTATGCCCATCTGGTCAAGGACGACAAGACGGCGGTCGAGCGGTTGGCCCCCGTACCCGTCGGCTCCGCGGAGGGGCGGAAGGCAGCGTATCATCGGGCCTGGTCGCTCTTTCGGATGAAGCGCAGCACGGAGGCGCTGAGCCTGTGGGGGGCGCTGGCCCTGAACGGGAACGCCTACGCGGAGGCGTCCGTTCGGCGCATCGGGGTCCTTGCGCGGAGCGATAAGGAGGCCGCCGCCGGGGTGTTGGAGCGCATCGTCGAGAAGCGCAAGGGCAAGGTCCAGGCGCGTGCGCTTCTGATCTTGAGCGGCCTCGTCGGCGACAAGCGGAGGACGGAGCTGGAGGACCGGCTGATCGTGGGGTATCCCGATACGGCCTACGCCTTCGACGTCCTCTGGCGACGCGGCTGGGCGAGCCTGGACGGGAGACGACCGGATGAGGCCGTGCGCCTCTGGAAGCAGGCCTATGCCCCAGGGGTGGATGGGGCCCGGAAGGCGCGCATCCTCTATTGGATCGCGCACGCGCAGAGGGCGGCGGGCAAATCGGCCGAGTCGGAGAGAACCCTGGATACCCTCGCACGAGACCATCCCCTTTCCCTGTATACTTTCCTGGCGCGCCCCGGCACGATCAGGCTGCTGGACGGGGAGAATCCTTCGCTTGCCTCGAAACCCGGCGAACTGGAGCTGTGGGGGTTCGTCCTCTACGCCCGGCTGAAGCTTCAGGCTCAGGGTGCCTTGGCCCGGGACCTTTACCGTGCCCTGAAACTGGCGCGCTGGCTTGGGTTCGAGGACGTCTACGACCAGGCGCGTCGTTTGACCGGGCTGATGACC
>NZ_CAUUGJ010000059.1:0-14454 GCF_963544685.1 uncultured Fretibacterium sp.
TTCTTGCGGCCGAACTGGGTATGGCAGTGGGTCACCACCTCGATGACCGAGAACCCCTTCTTCCTGATCCCGTTCGTGATGTACGTCTCGGCCTGGCGGGGATTGGCGATGGTCGTACGAGCCACGTAGGAGGCGCCTGCCCCCTCCGCCAGCCTGCAGATGTCGAAGGCCGGATCGATGGCGCCGAAGGGCGTCGTCGAGGCCCAGGCGCCGAAGGGCGTCGTCGGGCTGGCCTGCCCGCCGGTCATGCCGTAAATGTTGTTGTTCATGACGATGGCGGTGATGTCGATGTTGCGCCGGCAGGCATGGATGAAATGGTTTCCCCCGATGGCCGTGCAGTCGCCGTCCCCCATCACGTCCACCACGGTGAGCTCCGGGCGGTGCAGCTTGATCCCCGTCGCGAACGCCAGGGAGCGTCCGTGGGTGGAGTGAAGCGTGCAGGCGTTGATGTAGCCCGCCATGCGGCTGGAACAGCCGATCCCCGAGGCCAGCACCGTGTTGGACTTCTCCTTCTTGAGCGCGACAAGCGCCCGGATCAGGGCGTGCATGATGATGCCGTGCCCGCACCCCGGACACCAGATATGGGGCATGAACCGCGTCCGAACCCAGCTGAGGACCTCTGCACTCGGCATGTCAGGCCACCTCCTCGATCTTACGGGCAATCTCGGACGGCTTGAAAAGCTCGCCGTTCACGAGGTTCAGGGGCAGAACTTCGCTTCTGCCGCGGAACAGGCGCTCCACCTCGAGGACCATCTGACCGCAGTTGAGCTCGGGGACGATGATCGTCCTCGCTCCAAGGGCCATTTTGGCCAGTTCCGAATCCGGAAAGGGCCAAAGCGTTATCGGGCGAAAGAATCCGACGGGAATCCCCTTCCTGCGTGCGTCCCGGACGGCGCGCAGGGCGGAGCGGCCGACGCTTCCGTAGGCCACCACGACGATGCCCGCCCCGTCCATGAACTCGGATTCGTATTCCACGACCTGGGACCTGACCCGTTCCACCTTGCTCATCAGGCGCAGTATCTTCCTTTCGATCTCCGGCGGATTGTTCGTCGGGAACCCCCAGTCGTTGGTCGTCAGCCCCGTGACGTGCCAGGAGTAGCCGTCTCCGAAGGAAGCCATGGCCGGAACTCCCGTCACGGGGTTCGGCTCGTAGGGGGTGAATTTCTCGGGCGGGACCGATGGGCGCGGCCGGTTCTCCAGCTTTACGGACGAGGGATCCCTCTTCGCGACCTTTTCCCTCATGTGCCCCACGATCTCGTCGCTCAGGACCAATACGGGCTGGCGAAATCGCTCCGCCATGTTGAATGCCTTGACGGCAAGGTCATAGCACTCCTGCACCGACGATGGAGAATAACAGATCGTCGCATGGTCGCCGTGGGTCCCCCATCGCGCCTGCATGACGTCCTGCTGTGCCGTCTTGGTCGGCGTACCCGTCGAGGGCCCTCCCCGCATGACGTCCACGACCACGATGGGGATCTCCGCGATGTAGGCGAGGCCAAGGTTCTCCTGTTTCAGGGAGAAACCGGGACCGGAGGTCGCCGTCAGCGCCTTGGCCCCGGCGATGGAGGCGCCGATAGCGGAGGCGATTCCCGCAATCTCGTCCTCCATCTGGATGAAGTGCCCCCCCCTCTTGGGAAGCTCCTCGGCCATGACCTCCGCGATCTCCGTGGAAGGGGTGATCGGATACCCTCCGAAAAAGTTGCAGCCCGCCAAAAGGGCGCCGTGCGCCAGAGCGGTATTACCCTGCCAGAAAGCGAACTCAGGCATCCGCATCCCCCTCTTTCTCCTTTTCCGTAATCGTTATCGCAAGGTCCGGACAGATATTTTCGCACTGACGGCAGCCAATGCAATCGTGTTCCCGAACCGGCGTCGATTTCAGACGGTCGCTCAGCTCCAGCACGGATTTCGGGCAGACTCCGACGCACAGGGAACATCCCTTGCACCATGCGATGTTGACCCCCACCCTGAACTGTTTTTTTTCGGCCAACGACAACACACCCCCTCGATATTCACACAGAACACGGCACAACCTGTCTGAAAACGGTCGAACGGGACGCAAAACGCCGTTGCGAACACACCCCTCGAAGGAACGCAACGGCGGAAGTTTTACGTCCCGATGACGCTCAAAAAGCCAGTTTATCTTTATCGTCGGATCGGAGCGAACGCTTGACAAACAGCTCCCGCTCCTCGGAAAGGTCTATGAGTTTTTTCTCCGTCAGTCTGTTGCCGAACCGGTCCAGAGTGATCGCCACCTTGGGACGCACCAGGTCCTTCCCATAAGCCCCCACGACCGTACCGACGCTGCCGTCGGAGAGCTCCACCAGGGAGCCCGAGGGATATATCCCTACGGATAGAAGCAAAACCCTCATCACGTCAGGATCGAAGTGTGCCGACATCGCGCCGGTCATGACGGACATGGCCTCCCGGCTCGGCATGGGATTCTTGTAGACCCTCTTGGCGGTCAGGGCGTCGAAGACGTCCGCCACCGCCGCGATCCGCGCCTCGATCGAGATCGCCGTCCCATTCAGGTTGTCCGGATATCCGCCGCCGTTGTAGCGTTCGTGATGTCCCCGGATGACCTCGAGGGAACGGCGGTCCGTGATTCCGTTGGAGACCGCGAGCTCCTCGCCCAGTTCCGGATGTCTCTTCATGACGGCGAACTCGCCGTCCGTGAGCTTGCCCGGTTTGTTCAACACCTCGAGGGGGACCCTTGCCTTCCCGAGGTCGTGCAGAATGCCGCCGATAGCCATAAACTCCGCCAATTCGGTCCTGCCCGGGAAAAGGCGCTCCGCCAGAAAACTCGAAAGGAGGGCGACGTTCAGGGAATGGACGCTCGTGTATTCGTCCCAGTTCCGGACCTGCCCCAGACAGAACATCAGTTGAGGGGCCCCCGAGATCCTCCGGGCAAGGGTGCGCCCCTGCTCCGCGAGGTTCTGGACGTCCTCGGTCGTGCACTCCCCCTCTTTGATGCGGCCGAATACATCCTCCACCTGCGAGACCGTCTGACGTGCCAGTTCCGGCTCCAGCGGCATAACCGCGGGATCCGCCGTTTTCAGATAGTCCTCGAGGTTCTGCAAATCGGAGATTCCGGGCAGAACGACCGGTACGGCACGAATATTGGAGCGGCGCAGTTTCGCCTCGACCCTGTCGATCGAGGAGGCCAAAGACGACAAAGGAGTCCCCCTCGGGAGGAGGATTCCCCCGGACTCCCCTATGATGTCGTCGGCCACCTCGGCCACACCGGAACAAAAATTGGACAATTCCTCAAGCGGGATGTCCCTCCGGATTTTTGTCTCGGTGCCCTGTGTCCGTTCTTCCATAACTCAACCCTCCGCGGGGCGGGTAAGACATTGCCGATAAGTCGGTTCAGTCGTCTCTCGCGTCATAGATCTGAAACTTGATTCCCCTTCGATAATCCTCTCCGAACTCCCCGCCCGCATTCCCCTCGGGGAACTCTCCCCGCCTCAGGAAGCGCTCCGTCGTCAGGAAGGAGCGCCCGAGATCGTTCAGGGAGAGGCGAAGCCGGAAACGGGCGATCTCCCCGGCCTCCACGGTCCAGGGGAACAACGCCCCGGACGGCTCCGCGCCCTTCTCGCGGTAAAAGGCCCCGTCCACCTCAATGAGGGCCCACGGGAAAAGGGAGGGGAGACGAAAGATATGGGGCATGTCGGCATCGGTCTGGAAGGGCCATTCAAAGACGGCCTCCCGCCCCCCATTCTCCTGCAGCACACAAAGCCGAAGGCTTCCCTTGGCCGTGGGCTGATTGATCCATTCGTCCATCTCCAGCAGAATACCGCCTCCGCCCCCGATAATCTCCATCCAGGGGCGGTCCAGGGCGAGGCGCGCCAGGTAGGGGCTGTAACAGGGCAGATCGACGATCGCTCCCACGGAGTCCGGACCGTAGACCTGATCGTACGGCACCAGAAGCTCCCAGTTCTGCCCCGATATCTCGATCGTCTCCGGCGAGACGGACTCCCAGTGAATCCGATCGCGCTGAGCGTCATAGACCATCACAAGCACGGGAAGGGAGTGCTGGAGCCAATAGGCAACGTGAGACATCTCCCCGCGGCAGACGTAGCCCCGGGCCGTGCGTTCGAGGGAGCCGCCCTCCTCGGAGCGGACCTGGAGTCCGACGACCTTGCCCATTTTGGGATACGCCTCCGCGATCTCCAGATGGGCGTTCAGGCCCGTATCTCCTCCGCGCTGCTCCCGGAAGATCAGCTCGGGGAGTAGCGCGGAAATTCGACTTGCCGCATAGATACCGATGCGCTCGGCCATATCGTTCAAGAGCCTCCACCTCACCTGACAAGGACTCGTTGGTACAACCTTGAATATTCTACCTCATTCTCCAGAAAAAACGGCCCGGAGCCAAGAGAGAAATACGGATCCTTCCCGATGGAAACGGTCCGACATCCCGATATTATAATCTACGGTCGAAGGGGTGTAGAGGGCGTCTCTTTCTCCGCCGCTCCCTCCTGCCCGACGAACGATTCATACTGACTGCAGGAAAGGTGAGGCCCCGCATGGACCACGAATTCTCCCGTACTTCCGCCGATGTTCAGACCGTCGTTTCCGAGCCCGCGCTCCGTTCCTCCGTCCGCATGGCCTCCGGAATCCGGATGTGGCTTGCCGATGCGGCCTTGTTGGCCTGCGCCTTTCTGTGGGGGCTCGGCTTCGTCGCCATGAAATCCGGGCTCTCCGTCTACCCCACGTGGTGGCTGCTCTTCCTGCGATTCGGAGGCGGAACGCTCCTGATGTTGTTTTTCTTCCCCAAACGCATACGAAGGGCCTCCGGCGGGGACCTCCTCGGAGGCGCCGTCATCGGCCTGTTTCTCTTCCTGGGCATGGGGCTCCAGACCCTCGGCCTGAACTACACCGCGGCGGGCAGACAGGCCTTCCTGACCGCGGGGTATGTGGTCCTCGTGCCCCTGCTTCTGTGGGGCCTGCGAAGGCTCTTCCCCGGCTGGCTCACCCTGGCGGCAGCCCTGGTCTGTTTCATCGGCATGGGGTTTCTGACGTCAGACCTCTCCGGGCCGATAAACCGCGGGGATATCCTGACCATCGCCTCGACGTTCATGTTCGCGGGACAGATCATCTCCATCGGGCACTATGCCGCCCGCGGAGATCCCATCGTGCTCACCTTCGTTCAGTTCCTGGTGACCGCCGCCCTGTCGGCGCTTGTGGGGTTCGTCTCCCACGATCCCCTCGTATGGCAGGGCACCCGAGGGCTCATCGAGGTCGGCTTCGCCACCTTTTTTGCGACGTTCGCCTGTTTCCTGATACAAAACTGCGCGCAGAAGTTCACCCTGCCCAGCCATGCCGCTCTCCTGCTCGGGCTCGAGTCCGTGTTCGGGCTGCTTGGCGGCATCTTCCTTCTGGGCGAGGCCTTCACGTTCAGAATGGCGGTTGGCTGTCTCCTGATCTTCTCCTCCGTGGTCGCCGTCGAGCTGGCGCCGCTTCTCCGCGTTTCGGGCGTTCCTGCCAGGGCCCGCGGGCGGCCTTCCCCATCGTCCCATCTGGAAAGAGGGTCTTGACGCAGTCCATCCTGCCGGCCCTTCTCAGGGCCTCCAGGACCCGTTCCCTGTTTTGGGGCATGCGGTGCTGAAGCAGCGCCCGCTGGTCGCGCCGTTCTCCGGCGGAGCGGGGCACGAAGACGGGCTCCCGCGTGAAGGGGTCCATGCCCGTGTAGTACATGCAGGTCGCCAGGCTGCCGGGGGTCGGGATGAAGTCCTGGGCCTGCTCCGGACAGAAATCGAGCTCTGCGGCGAACTCCGCCAGCTCCACCGCCTCCGGAAGCCCCGAACCGGGATGTGAGGTCATGAAGTAGGGGACGAGATACTGCCTTTTCCCCAGGCGTCTGTTCACAGCCTCGTAGAGGGCCATGAACTTTCGATACTCTCCCACGTCGCCCTTCCTCATGTACCTCAGGACCGTGGGCGAGGCATGTTCCGGGGCCACCTTGAGCTGTCCGCTGACATGATGTTCGCACAGCTCCTCCAGGAACCTCCGCCCGTCCGCCCCGGCCAGCAGAAGATAATCGTAGCGCAGCCCGGACCGTACGAACACCTTCTTCACCCCGGGGACGGCCCGGCACTTTCTCAGAAGTTCGAGGTAGTCCGCGTGGCTGGCGTCCAGGTTCCTGCATGGGGTTGGGAAAAGGCACTCCCTTCCCCTGCACGCGCCCCGCGTTGCCTGATGGGAGCACGAGGGATGCCGGAAGTTCGCCGTCGGCCCCCCTATGTCGTGGATATACCCCTTGAACCCGGGCAGACGCGTCAGCAGCCGGACCTCCCGTAAAATCGACGTGTGGCTCCGCGCCTGGATAATTCGTCCCTGATGGGCATGAATGGCGCAGAATGAGCAGCTCCCGAAACAGCCCCGATGGCTGGTCACGCTGAATTGTACCTCGGCAAGCGCGGGGACCCCGCCGTCGGCGTCGTACATCGGATGCCAGGTCCGCCTGTAGGGGAGATCGTAGACAGCATCCATCTCTTTTTCCGAGAGAGGAAAAGCGGGAGGAAGCTGGACCAGCGCCTTTTTCTCATGGTGCTGGACAAGGGGCCGTCCCTTGATCGGGTCCTGTTCCAGGGAGGATATCCGGTAGGCCTCCGCAAAACAGCTCCTGCTCGCCGATATCTCCTTCCAGGAGGGGAGCTCGACGAACGCCTCCGGCAGGCCGTCCGGCCCTGCGGCATAACAGGTGCCCTTCACGTTCCGTATCGCATCGACCGGGACGCCGTCGGACAAAGCCCCGGCGATCTCCAGAATCTGCCGCTCGCCCATCCCGTAGACCAGCAGGTCCGCCTGGCTGTCGATCAGGATCGAACGCCTCAGGGCGTCCGACCAGTAGTCGTAATGGACGAATCGGCGCAGGCTGGCCTCGACGCCGCCGACGATCAGGGGGATGTCTCCCCAGAGGCGGCGTATCCGCTGACAGTAGACCAGGGTGGCACGGTCGGGGCGCAGCCCCCTGCGTCCGCCGGGCGAATAGGCGTCCGTGCTCCGTACCTTCTTGGACGCCGTCAATTTGCCCAGCATCGAATCCAGGTTGCCGGCCCCCACAAGTACCCCGAGCCGGGGACGCCCCATTGCGGTGAAGTCGTCGTCCCCGTGCCAGTCCGGCTGTGCTGCGATGCCGACCCTGTAGCCTTCGTGCTCCAGGAGCCGGCAGATCAGGGCGGCGGCGAAGGAGGGGTGGTCGACGTAGGCGTCCCCGCTGACGAAGAGGAAATCCAGTTCCCCCCAACCCCGGGACTCCATATCCCCGCGGGAGACGGGCAGAAAGGCGGCATGGCCTCCATCGGCCCCGGCGGAGCTCTCCCGCAGCCTCCCGTTTCGCGAAGAGGGCTTTTTCCCCGTCACGATCCTTCCTCCCCTCTTTCTGCAGAAAATGCGGCCTTGCGAAAGGAGGCCCGGGGAACGAGCCCCGAGCCTCCTTTTTCTCTCGATGGTCGGGGCGAGAGGATTTGAACCTCCGACCTCTTGGTCCCGAACCAAGCGCGCTAACCAGGCTGCGCTACGCCCCGAAAGATTCCTTTCCGGCTCCCGAGTCGGGAGACATCATACCCCCGCTCCGCACCACGTAAGGAACGAGGGGAATTTTAACACGTTCCCCTCCTCTCGTCAAACAAGGCACAAAGAAAGGTCATAGCTTTGATGCTGATGATTTCAGGCTTTTGCTTGACGGGCTCTATTGTCTACGGGAGGGGTTACAGGCTAAATTTCACCCGCTCTCTGCCGGTTGGTTTATGGAAGCGGGAGGGCAATATCGTATGATACAACGGAAAAGATCACGACCGTGAATGGTCGGAAAACAAGCGGGGCTGTGATTCGCGCTATTTCGGTCCGGTGTCCCCGGACTTGCCTCAGCCTGCGAAATTACTCTTGAAGCTGTGATAAAATCAGTTCAGGACATAATTTAACCTTGGTCTTATTCACAAGGGGGTGGATTTTCGTGCCGCAATCTGTGACGTTGGAATCCGAACGAGAGCGACTTACAAAAGAACATATCGCTGCATTGGTTCAGCCTGTTGCCAAAAAGTATGGGATCAAGGCTATATGGCTTTTTGGGTCACGAGCACGTGGTGATAATCGACCTGATTCCGATGTCGACCTGTTGATTCGTTTAGACGGCGCGGCAGTCAATGGTTTTGCTATTGGAGGTATATATAACGACTTAAACACGGCTATTCCAGATATTGATGTGGATATGATCGAGGAATCCGCTTTGGAGGACAAATTAAAAAATCTCAATCGGTCTCACGTTAACTTCAAAAAGAATGTTATGCGTGAGAGGGTGTTGCTGTATGTTGAAAACTGATCGGGCTCTCTTAGAGGATATTCTGGAGCAATGTCTCTGGATCAGGAGATACGGCGAGCTCGCAGACGCTCAGTCGCCTGGCGAACGGAGCAGAATTGTCAACTCGGGGTTCAATGCAGGCGACATCTTCGACACGCTGCATTTCAATGCTGCGGTGATGAATATACAGCAGATTGGCGAGTTGGCGAAAAGGTTAAGCCCGGAGTTTGTCCTTCGTACGCAGGATGAGATCCCATGGTCTAATATTAGAGGAATGCGCAACGTTATCGCCCATGACTATGGAAAATTATCGGAGAACACGGTTCGGGAAATTGAACTTAGGGATATACCGAAGTTGGCGGCATTTTGCGAGAAGGTGCTCAGCGCTGCAAAAACTCAAAATGGCGATATCCCCGAAGCCGAATCCGCAAGAAATCAAACAAACGGGCAAAAAGACCTCGAAAGGTAGAATGCCCTGGTGCTGACGGCTGCGGATGACGCGGCGGTAGCATTTCCCTCCGTCGATAGGTCCGAGGAAAAATCAAAGAAAAATCAGAAAGGCGGCGGCCGAGCCCACCCAGGCGATGAGGGCGGTTTGCGCCCAGGAAAGCCGCATTGCACGGCAGAGCCAGAAAAACAGGAGCCCCGTTCCGCACCACGACATGAAGGGCCCCCATGAAATCGTCCAGGGGACGAGGAAGACAAGCCCATTCGCCAGCAGGCCCCAAAGGGAAAAAGCCCCCTCCGCCGCATCCAGCAGCCATGACGTCAGGGGCAGCCCGGCCAGATGCAGAAGAGCCGCGGCCGAGGTCAGGGAAAACGCGAACGAAAAGAAGGCGGGCGCAAAGAGGTTCAAAATCAGCCCCGCCAGGGGGACGCTCCCGAAGGTGTAGGAGGTCTGGGGGAAGGAGATGAGCCAGATGGAGGGGCTGAGCACGATCCAGAAGGCCGTTCCCCGCAGGCTCCCCTCCTCGAGGACCGCGGCGATGAGGAGCGCGGCCAGGACGGACAGGCGCCAGCCCACGTTCCAGAAGAGATGGGGGGAGAACAGGAGGAGGCTTACGGCGGCAACGGCAACGGAGTTCACGGAGCTCCGCGGCCGTCCGAGGAGCTCCGCCAACAGGGCGGTCTGGATCATCGTGCCGGCGCGCAGGGCGCTTGGCGCGGCCCCGGTCAGGAGGATGTAGATCCACAGGAGCAGGGAGAGCAGGGGAATCCGCAAAGGGCTTCGCCGCAGCAGCAGGAAGGCGGAAAACACGACGATCCCCACGTGAAACCCCGATACGGCGAGAAGATGACTGGTCCCCCACGCACGATGCGCCTCGTTCAGGGATGCGTCCCGATAGCCCGTCCAGGCGGCGCGAAGATAGGCCCCGGTCAGAGCGGGCGTGTGGATGGTCAGGAGGCGGGAGACCTCGTAGCGAAGACGGTGAAGATTCCAGGGTTGTTTCGGCGTGGGCTCGAGCCTGGAGGCGGCAAGCCATGCCGTAACGCCGTACCCCCTCCAGAAACGTTCCTCGTCGAAGCCCGTGCCGGCCGCGCGGCGCAAGGGGCGGGAGATCCCCTCCGCCGAGAGGCGCATCCCCTCGGTCACGGTGGCGAAGGGAAGGCGGAGAAGGAAACGCCCCTGCGGGGTATCGAGGACCGCCGTGTAGGTCCGTCCCCAGGGGCGGACCGAGGTCACGGTCCCCTCCGTTCGGATACTCATGGGCGCAGGGAGAGGGCGATACAGCACGCAGACAATCCTGACGGAGGCCAACAGGGTCAGAAGGAGCACGAGGACGAACAAAGGCCACTGCCCCCGCTCCTCCTTTCGGAAGGAACAAAGCAGCACGCCTGCTGCCGTGAAGGAGGCGAGAATCGGAAGAAGAACGGGACCGGCCTCCTCCTCGAGCCCCATCGCCGCAATCAGGGCGGCCAGGATGGCCAGAAAGGGAGCTCGTTTCAGGATCGTCATAGGTCTTCCCGCTCAGGCTCAAGTCAGGGGCCGACCGTCGCCCGATCCCGGAATCCCTCTAGCTTCGCGGCCCCGATACCCCTGACCTGGACAAGCTCCTCGACGCTTCGGAATGGACCGTTCTTCTCCCGGTACTCGACGATCCTCCTGGCCAGCGCGGGGCCGATGCCCCGCAAAGCCGTCAGCTCCATCTCCGAAGCGCGGTTCACATCGATCAGGCCGCCGTCCTTCGACCTGGCCGGAGGACCGATGCGGACCGTCGGAGCCGCAACCACAAGGGCCTCCTGAGGCTGACGCTCCCCCTTGCGCGGTACATGTACGTGCATCCCATCCGCCAAGGGCTGGGCGAGGTTGACGGCGACCGGGTCCGCAAAACCGTCGAATCCTCCCGCCGCGTCGACGAGGTGGACCGCACGCGCGCCGGGAGGCAGGCGATAGACACCCGGACGGCGGACGCTGCCCGTGACGTAGAGGAACCATTCTCCTGATGCGGGTTGAGCGGATGGGCCGGAAGGATCGTTTTCCTGGGACGACGAAATGGGGGTTCCGCCGTGATGCTGAGGCTGTGACCCCCTGACATCCCCGGTATTGGGGGGCGATGAAATGGAGGAAAGATGCGTCCGGACGGAGGGCAGACCCCGAACCAGAAGCCCTGCCGCGAGAAAACAGGCCATGCCTACGGCGACGCAGAACGCACCTCGATGTCTCTCCCAGAGAGTCCGCCACACTCGACTTCCACCTCCTCGATTTGGAACCCTAGGAAATCTTGTCCTTTGCGGGCGTTGGAGTTGAGACGGCGGTCCTGTTGGATCGAAGAGAAACGGCCAGCCACAGGATCTCCAACGGCAGCGCCGCCAGCAGTATCCAATGCGAAAAGCCCAACCCCTCGAGGAGCCCCTCGGCCCTCAGCCCATCGATGGACAGGCGCATGACGGAATAGAGGATCAATCCCAGCGGGGTGATCACGGAGGCGCCCCCCAACCTCTTGTCCCGGCTTCTGTGTCGCAGGGTGAAGCGCTCGACGGCCAAAAGGGTCACGAGGATCGCCAGAGAGGCGACGGAGTAGTATATCTGGGTGGGATGGCGCATCACGGACGCCGGGTCGTAGGGAAAGTGCACGCCGAAACGGTGCAGCGTGGGGATCCCGACGCAGCATCCGTTGAAAAAGCATCCCCATCGTCCCAGAGCCATCGTGAAGATCGCCGGAGGGGCGACGACGTCGCAAAGCCTCTGGAAGGGAAGCTTCGCATTACGCCAACAGAGGAAAAAAGCGGCCAGAAAAGCCCCCGTGAACGCCCCCACCTCCGAAAGGCCTCCACGGCGAAGGTCCAGGAGCAGAGAGGGGTTTTCATAATAGGCATCGAAGTTCCAGAGATACTCGAGGGCCCGAGCGCCAAGAAGCATGGCGAAGAACGCCCATCCGATCACGCGCCGGGCCTCGCCGTCGTCCACCCCATAGAGCCGGAAACGCCGAATGCTCCAGAGCATCGCCAGGGAGAGCGCCAGCATCCAGAAAACATAGTACGTATCGAGGGTTATCGTCCCAATCTTTATGAGAACGGGGAACATGGGGATTCCAATTCGGTCAGCGGCGCCTGCGGCGGTGCGGGAAACGCGACGATGCGGGCCTGTAACCGCTGCCCTCCTGGAGTTTGGCGGCATCGATCTTCGGCATGACGACCACCTTGCGCTCCGGGGCCTCCCCCACCGACTCGGTCTTGACATCCTCCCGATCCTTGAGGGAGGTGTGAATCACCCAACGCTCCCAACTGAGCATGGGGTCGAGGCGGATGGGGACCCCGTACTCCACGACCTGTCTGGCCGTCGCCTCGGCCAGACGCTCCAGGCTTCGTATCCTGCGCTCCCTGTAGCCGTTGCTGTCGAGACGGACGCGGGGCTGAGACCCGGGGTCGCGCAGGGCGAGATTCAGCAGGTACTCCATGGACTTCAGGCCGTCGCCGTGCCGGCCGACCAGAATTTCCGCGTCCTGCCCCTCGATGTCGACGACGTTTTCCTCCTCACGAAGGACCGTGTCGGCGCGAAGATCCATAAGCTTCAGCAGGTCGTCAACAAAATCCCGCCCCCTGCAAAGCAGCGAACGCTCGGGCAAGGTCACCTCGACCTTGAGTTTTTTGCCGAACAATCCTAAAAATACTTTTTCGGAGCCGATCACCTCGGACCGGAGCTCCTCCGCGGGAACGCCCCATTGACGGGAGGCCAGATCCAGTGCTTCCTCGACGGTATTCACGTCGAAAACAAGGTGCTTGTCGTCAATAACATGCTTATCGTCGGTCACGGAAAAAACCTTCTTTCCTCAATTCGTCCTCGAATCCGTCCCTGCCCCTCTCCGCATCGCTACGCTCAGGCTTCGGATTTGCGCGTCGGCTTCTCCTGAAAGAGCGCCGGTTTTTCCTGCATTTCCTGGTTGGTCCTGCGGATGACGCGCAGCTGATGAATCACGCCGAGCAGGGAGGAGACGCCCCAGTAAAGCAGAACCCCTCCGGGCAGGCTGAGGCAGATGAAAGTCAGGAAAATAGGCATGAACCAGCTCATCATGGCCATCTGGGGGTTCCCTGAGGCGGAAATGTGCTGCTGGTACCAGGTAAGAAACGCGATGATCAACAGAAGGATGGTGTTGGGAAGCCACATGCCTAGGTTGGAGAAGAGCAGTGAGGGGTTGGAGAGGGCGGAAAAAAACACCATGACGAAGCCGAGTTGGCTGTTCGGAATGGGGACGCCGGCCTCATCCACCAGGTTGATGGCCTTGGCGACGGTCGTCAGGACCGATCCGTCGAGCTGGACGGACAAGAACGTGGCGTCGGTAAAACCGTGACGGGACAGGGCACTGTAGAGCAGAATGAAGATGGGAAGCTGAATGAGCAGGGGCAGGCACCCCGCAGCCGGGTTGACCTTGTGCTCCTTGTAGAGGGACATCACCTCTCGGTTCAGCGTCTCCTTGTCGTCCTGGTACTTCTCCTGCAGGACCTTCATCATAGGCTGAAGCTTCTGCATCCTCTGCATGCTGACCATCTGTTTCTGCGTCAGGGGATGCATGGCGATACGAACCAGGATCGTCAGGAGGATAATCGCCAGCCCCCAGGAGTTCGTCAGCAGGTAAAGGCTTTCCAAAAGCCATGTCATAAAGTTTCCGGCCTGTGTCCACAAATAACTCAAAAAAGTTCACCATCCCTATCCGACTTGGCAGATCCGCAACGTCTTGGGGGAGGATCGTAGCCCCCCTCGTGCCATGGGCCGCACTTCAAAAGGCGCCGAAGCGTCATCCATGCGCCCATGCAAAAACCCCATTCCTGAAACACGACAAGCGCGTACTGGGAACAAGATGGGTAAAAACGGCATCGGTGTCCCAGCAGCGGCGATATGAAACGCTGATATCCTCGAATCAGCAGCACCGCCAGAACTGCGGCGGGACTGCCGCAGCATCGCCGGCGCGAGCCCCGCAGGCGTTCAGGGGACACGGCGCAAAACGGGCGAATCCCAGTCCGCTCCGTTCCACCCGTCGAGCAGAAGGCCCTGCCGCTGCAGGACCCTGGTCATATCATGCCAGACGGCAACGGCGGAGGCGCCAAGAGCCCGGTCCTTCAGAGATAGGACAAGCGCCGCATCCGAGACCACCCAGGGCACCAGACGCCGAAAGGCCTCGCGCAGAATGCGGCGCCCCCGGTTGCGGACGTGGGCTTTCCCCTGACGTTTACCCACCGCGTACCCCACGCGCGGTCCGATTTGGCCCGGACTCCTCAAAAACAACAACCGCACCAGATCTCCCTGAACGCGAAGACCGGTGCGGAAGATGAGGTCGAACTCCCGACCTTTCCTCAGGGTTACGCCATGGTCAGGCACTTACGGCCCTTGCGCCTTCGGTTGCGAAGAATTTTGCGCCCCGAGGGAGAGGAAGAACGAGCCAGGAAACCGATCTTTCTCTTGCGCGGCTTCCTGTGCGGCTGGAAGGTCCCCTTATCCATAAACAACGCCTCCTTACTATCTATCCTGTCCGAACGAAAATACTGTCGAAAGCGAAAAATATCATGTGAAACGGCTCAAGACAACGGAACAAGTTGTATCTCAAGCACATAAACCAGGATAGTATAGCATAGGTTCTGAGGTTTGGACAACAACCCCCTCCCCCCCCAATCCGCAGGCAAAAAAGAGCACCCTGCAGGAACTGTTAGAGAGAACAGTG
>NZ_CAUUGJ010000060.1:0-14010 GCF_963544685.1 uncultured Fretibacterium sp.
CGGCGCGGGGTCCGGGGGACGCCCGACGGTCCTGCTCTGCCGCACGGTCATGGGCAAGAACGGCGGCGTCATGGAGGGGACGCACGAATACCATGGAAAGTCCCCGAAGAAGGATGTCTACGAACAGGTCATCGAGGGGCTGCGGGGCGATCCCGGCGTCCTGGAAAAGGCGCTGGAGCTGCGTGCGGCCCCCTCCCGCTTCACGGGCAGGAAGGTCGAGCCCCTCGTCCCCTCCCTGGACCTGGGAAAGGCCTTCACCTACGACGGGGCGAAGATGGACAACCGAGGAGCCTTCGGCCGTGCTCTGGCCGACGTGGGAAGCCTGAACTGCGGAAAGGAGGGGAGGACGCCCCTGCTGGTGTTCGACTGCGACCTCGCCCCCTCCGTCATGACGGAGGAGTTCCGCAAGGCGTGTCCGTCCGGTTTCGTGCAGTGCGGAATCCAGGAGCACTCCACGGCCACGGCCTCGGGGGCCGCGGCGGCGGCGGGCGTCGTCTCCGTCTGGGCGGACTTCGGCGTGTTCGGCATCGACGAGGTGTACAACCAGCAGCGCCTGAACGACATCAACCACGCGGGGAACAAGACCGTCCTGACCCATGTCGGCCTCGACGTCGGGGAGGACGGGAAGACGCACCAGTGCATCGACTACGTCGGGCTGCTGCGCAACAACTTCGGGTGGAAGCTCGTGGTCCCGGCCGACCCGAACCAGACGGACCGGGCGACGCGCTGGATGCTGGGCACGCCGGGGTGCATCTGCCTGGCGATGGGGCGCAGCAAGGTCGATGCCGTCGTGGATGCGCACGGGGACCCGGTCTTCGCCGGGGACTACCGCTTCGAGTACGGCCGGGCGGTCCGGGTGCGGCAGGGCGGGATGGGGACGATCTTCGCGCTGGGGTCGATGACCCAGAAGGCTCTTGCGGCCGCCGGGATCCTGGCCGGGCGGGGGATCGACGTCTCGGTCTGGAGCGTCTCCTGTCCCCTCGAGGTGGACCGGGCCGCCCTCGAGGAGGCCTGCGCCTCGGGGTATGTCCTCACCGTCGAGGACCATCACGCGGGGAGCGGCATGGGGGCGATCATGGCCCTGGAGATGGTTCGCGGCGGATTTTCGGCCTCGGTCCGATTCGAGGCCATGGGCGTGACCCGTTACGGGGACTCCGGCCCCGCCGCCGAGGTCTACCGCGCGATGGGCCTGAGCCCCGAGGGCATTGCCGGGACCTTCGCCCGCCTGAGGGGCTGAGCGGCGCGTGCGGCTCCGTTCGAGGCAGCGCTGTTTGAAGAGGGACGGATTGCCGTGACGGCGCGGCGCATGATGCTTCATATCTGCTGCGCGCCCGACGCGACGGTGCCGATGCGCGAGCTTCAGGCGGAGGGGTGGGAGGTGTCCGGTTTTTTCTACGGCTCCAACATCCATCCTCAGGAGGAGTACCTCCGGCGCCTTGCCGCGCTGCGCACCCTCCGGGACTGCGAGTCCGTGCCCGTAGTCGAGGCCCCCTATCTTCCCAGGAGCTGGTTCGACAGGATGGCCGGCCTGATGGAGGAGCCGGAGGGGGGCCTGAGGTGCACGGCCTGCTTCGCCCTCCAGCTGGAGGCCGCGGCCCTCGAGGCTCGGAGGAGGGGCTATGGGCGCCTGTGCTCCAGCCTGACGATCAGTCCGCATAAGGACGTTCCGAGGATCCTTCGCCTGGGGGCGGAGATCTGCGGCCGCCACGGGCTGGACTGGGAGCCCCGCGTGTGGCGAAAAAACGACGGCTTCCTGCGGTCCTTGAAGCTGTCCCGGGAGATGGGGCTGTACCGGCAGAACTACTGCGGCTGTCTTCCGAGCCTTTTGGGGCGGGGGGCGCGCTCCTGCCCCGCAGAAGCGGTCTCCCCCTGAAAAAGCTGAGAGAGATGAGAGGTGTCAGGTCATGCGTCGTCTGGTGGTGGCGGTCAGCAGGGAGTTCGGCAGCGGTGGACGCCTGCTTGGGGAAAGGATTGCGCAGGAGCTGGACCTTCGGTTCTACGACAGGGCGCTGATAGCCCTCGCGGCCCGGGAGAGCGGTTTTGCCCCCGAGGCCTTCGAGGATGCCGAGACCGAGGCGGCGAACAAGTTTCTCTTCAGCCTTTCGATGGGGGGCGGCGCGGTTCGGGACGGCCTGTTCTGGGTCGAGCCGCCCGTGGGGGACCGGCTCTTCATCGCTCAGTCCAAGGTGATCGAGCGCCTGGCGGAGGAGGGCGGGTGCGTCCTCGTCGGGAGGTGCGCCGCGTATCTGCTGCGCAGGGACCCGAACTGCCTGAAGGTCTTCGTGCATGGGGAGAGGGAGGACCGTCTGAGCCGAATCGTCTCGCAGTACGGGGTCCCGGAGGCCGGCGCCGAGGACCTGCTGAACCGTATGGATCGCGGGCGGGCCAACTACTACGAGCATTATACAACGTCGAAATGGGGCGACGTCCACGATTTCGACCTCGCCGTGAACACGACGTCCCTGGGTCTGGAGCTTGCGGCGGGGGTGATCCGCCTGGCCGCGGAGGCGAGGATGCGCAGGGCGGAGTGAGCCCCTTCGTCGTCATATCATCATAGGGAATCATATAAACGTTCCCCGCGGAAGGGCCCCGAACCGAAGGGCCTTCCCACGGGGAATCGTTTTGTCCCCTTTCCTCGGTTCAAAAGGGGAACGGTTCAAAAGGCGGCGACGCGCTCTCCGATCCTGCCGGACAGGGTGCGGACCTCCTGCGCTTCCGCCTCGAAACCGGAGCGCCCCATCAGTCCGTAGGTATAATTCTTGCCCTGCTCGACACCGGGCTGGTCGAACGGGTCCACCTCCATGAGGTAGCCCGTCAGGGCCGTCACGTACTCGTAGAACTGGATGAGCGCCCCCAGCCGGAAGGCGTCCAGGGTCGGGATGGAGAGCGAGACGACGGGACGGCCGACCTTGTGCAGCGCCGCCGCCGTGGCCTCGGCCTCGAAGTTCCTGAGCGTGTCCATCGATTTTCCGTACAGGTAGGAGAGCTTGTCGAAGGATCTCTCGGCCGCGGCCGGCAGGGCGATGTCCCCCTTGCCCTGGTCCACGGTGAGGATGGTGTAGAACTTGTCGTCCGGCCCCGAGGTGTAGAGCTGGATCTGCGAGTGCTGATCGATGGCGCCCAGGGCACGCACGGGCGTGGACCCCCTGCCGTCCTTGCCCAGGGACTCGCCCCAGAGCTGCGCGAACCACTCCCCGAATCGCTCCAGGGGGTCGGCGTAGGCCATCAGGACGTTGATGTTGCGCCCTCTGTCCATGTGCATGAGGTTGAGCCCGGCCAGGACCCAGGCCGGGTTCTCCAGGACCGAGGCGGACCGGCTCAGCCGTGCGTCGAGCTCGCGGGCCCCCTGCAGGAGCTCCTTGCAGTCGATGCCGAGCGCCCAGGCCGAGAGGAGCCCGACGCAGGACAAAACGGAGAAACGTCCCCCGACGTCCTCGGGAAGCACCAGGCTCTTGCACCCGGTCTCCTCGACGAAGGGGCGGAGGATCCCCTTCTCCTTGTCCGTCACCACGACGACCCGCTCGCGGGCCGATGCCTCTCCCAGCGTGTCCCTCAGCTTCTCCCAGAAGAAGAGGAAATTCGCGGCCGTCTCCGCCGTGCTTCCCGATTTGCTGACGACGACGACGGCGGTGCTCTCCGGATTGATGAGGTCCCAGATGGCGCGGTTCTCGGCGGAGTCCACGTTGTCGGCCATAAAGAAGCGCGGCGCGTTGCGCTTCGAGGAGGGCAGCTCGTTCCAGAAGGAGGGGAGGAGGGCGTTGTGGAGCATGAGGTTGCCCAGTGCGGACCCCCCGATCCCCACCTGGACGATCGATTCGCGGGTGGCCAGCCAGCGGGCCAGAGTCTGAACGGCGTCGACGTTGCGCCCCGGGAGGTCCATCCAGCCGAAACCCTGCTTGCCCGCGGCCGCGTTTTCCCTCAGCCAGGCGTCCCCCGCCCGGAGCCTGGGCGTCAGAGCGTCGATATCCGCAAAGGCGACGGCCCTGCCCCCTCCCGTGAGTGCCGCGCCGTAGGCCAGCGACAGCAAGGATTTTTCCTGCATTGGGACCCCTCCTCGTCTGAATCGAAAACGTCGTCGAAAGAATGCGCCTGCCGCTCCCTGTCGGAGCCCGCTCGTTCAACGGGATAACCGTGTTTTACTTTCGTATCTTAGCATAATCGAGGCCGAAAAACAGCCTCGGGAACGCGCCGTACTCGAGTGTGGAGGAATTATACCTCGTTGCATTGCATTTTTGCTGCACTTGAGACATTTCCTACACCCTTCATCAATTGCAAAAAATCATTTCATCGGAACGGTTTTCCTCGTTTTTTGCCCCTTTCCTCGAGAAAAGAGCGGGCGGGCAAACCTTGTCTTATTGAGAAAAAAGGCTTATCATTAAGGGGAGGGATTGTGGGTTTCCGTATTGTCAGACAGGAAAATTGAGATCCGGAAAGTACTGAATCCGTTCCGCTTAATCGGGACGTCAAAAAATTTTTGAAGGAGATGCGGACGTACGGCGTCGGAGTTTTTCCTTCAGGATGTTCGGGTTTGCGGTACGCCCTTGTCCCGGAGCAGAGGGCGCACCGTCGTGAAAATACCTTTATTTCACTATCGCGAGGGGGAAGGTTATTTGCATACGATTCTGGAAAAAAGGCAGCTCTCTCATGACCTTGAGAGGGGGCAGAGCGTCTACTACTTCAAGGTGACGGCGCCGGAGATCGCACGGAACCGAAAGGCGGGGCAGTTTATCATCTTCCAGATCGATCGGGACCTGGGAGAGAGGGTGCCCTTGACCATCGCGGACGCCAACGCGGAGGAGGGCTGGATCGCCATCGTGTTCCAGACGGTGGGGGCGACGACGCTCAAGCTGTCGCAGCTTGAGGTGGGCGACGAGATCCCCGTCCTCCTTGGGCCTCTCGGAAGCCCCACCCACATCGAGAAGATAGGGACGGTCGTCTGCGTGGGCGGCGGCATCGGCGTTGCGCCCATGCATCCTATCGTGCAGGCCCACAAGAAGGCGGGCAACAAGGTCATCGCCATCATCGGGGCTCGGTCCAAGGACCTGGTCATCTTCGAGGATGAGATGCGGGCCATCGCGGACGAGGTCATCGTCGTCACGGACGACGGCTCCTACGGGCGCAAGGGCCTGGTGACCGATCCGCTGAAGGAGCTCTGCGAGGGCAAGGACGGACACGCCATGCCCAACGAGGTGGTCGCCATCGGACCTCCCATCATGATGAAGTTCTGCGTGGCCACCGCGAAGCCCTTCGGCGTTCCCATCACCGTGTCCCTGAACACGATCATGATCGACGGCACGGGCATGTGCGGCGGCTGCCGCGTCTCCGTCGGGGGCGAGACGAAGTTCGTCTGCGTCGACGGCCCGGAGTTCGACGGCTACAAGGTGGACTTCGACAACATGATGACGCGCATGGGGGCGTTTCGCGCCAGGGAGCAGGAAGAATACCACAAGTGCCGCATTGGCTTGGACGCGAAGGCGGGGGCATAACGATGGAACACAAGACGACCGAAATGTTGGCACAGGAGGCCGAGAAGCTCTGGGGCGGAATTCAGGGCAAGACGCTGACCCCCAAGGACAGGGCGGCCATCCCGCAGCAGGATATGCCGTCGCGGGATCCGGTCAAGAGGGCCCGCGAGATGGGAGAGGTGGCGCTGGGCTACACGGAGACGCAGGCCAGGGTCGAGGCGGAACGCTGCCTGAACTGCAAGAATCAGCCCTGCGTGAAGGGCTGCCCCGTGGGGGTCCACATTCCGGACTTCATCTCGCACATTCAGAAGGGCGATTTTAAGGCCGCGGTGGATACCATCAAGGAGACGAACCTCCTTCCGGCGATCTGCGGTCGCGTCTGCCCTCAGGAGAAGCAGTGCCAGAGCTTCTGCACGGTGGGCAAGATGCTGAAGTCCGTCGAGAAATCCGTCGCGATCGGACGCCTTGAGCGCTTCGTCGCGGACTGGGAGCGAAACAACAACAAGACCACCGTCCCCACGCCGGCCGCTCCGACGGGCAGGAGGGTCGCCGTCGTCGGTTCCGGCCCGGCCGGGTTGACCGTGGCGGCGGACATCCGCAGGGCGGGACATGACGTCACGGTCTTCGAGGCGCTCCAGAAGCAGGGCGGCGTGATGGTCTACGGCATTCCCGAGTTCCGCCTTCCGAAGGAGATCGTGGCCAAGGAGGTCGAGAATCTCAGGAAAATGGGCGTGAAGTTCGAGACGAGCTTCCTGGTGGGACGCACGGAGACCCTGGAACAGCTCCTCGACTCCGAGGGGTACGACGCCGTGTTCATCGGGACGGGCGCAGGGCTCCCCAAGTTCCTGAACATCGAGGGGGAGAACCTCACCGGCGTCTTCAGCGCCAACGAGTACCTCACCCGCGCCAACCTGATGAAGGCCTACGACACGGAGGGGGCGGACACCCCGCTCTATCAGGCAAAGCGCGTGGCCGTCTTCGGCGGCGGCAACGTCGCGATGGACGCGGCCCGCATGGCCTACCGCCTTGGGGCGGAGAAGGTCTACTGCATCTACCGCCGCACCCGCGCGGAGATGCCGGCCCGCGCCGAGGAGGTGGAGCACGCCTTCGAGGAGGGCGTCGAGTTCCTCTTCCTGAAGAATCCCACCCGTTTCATTCCCCTTGAGACGGAGGACAGGGCCCTGAAAGGGCGCGTCGCGGGGGTCGAGCTGCTGGAATACGAGCTGGGGGAGCCCGATGCGTCGGGCCGCCGCAGCCCGGTGGCAAAGCCCGGCACGGAGCACGTGCTGGAGATCGACGCCGCAGTCGTCGCGCTGGGCAACGAATCGAACCCCCTGATGGCGAAGACGACGAAGGGGCTGAACGTCAACAAGCGCGGCAACATCATCGTCGAGGAGGAGACGCAGAAGACCAGCCTGGACAAGGTCTGGGCCGGCGGCGACATCGTCCTGGGTGCGGCCACCGTCATCCTGGCGATGGGCGAGGGGCGCAAGGCCGCTGCGAGCATCAACGAGTACCTGGCGGGGCTGGGCAGCAAGTAGTCGTATTCCTTCATCCCTGAGCGAGGGCGCCGGGGGGCTCTTCCGCGCCCTCCGACGGTCGGATCCCTTGCCGATGAAGGAGGGGCCGACTCCGTCATCACGAAAAAAGGACCAAACAGCCAAAAGATCGAGGAGGCCGAGGGTACCCTTGGCCTCCTCTCTTCATAAGGTACAATACGCTCATCCGCTGTCGCATTGAACGATGGAGAAAGGAGTGTATGGCAATGAGGCTGGCAAAGCGCCACGAGAATCTGCGCCCCTCGGGAATGGTACGCATGTTTCAGGCGATCGAGAGGATGGAGGGAGTGCTGAACCTCAGCATCGGCGAGCCGGATTTCGATACGGAACCGGATATCATCGAGGCTGCGGCAAAAGCCGCCAGGGATGGATTCACCCATTATCCGCCCCTTCAGGGATTTTACGACGTACGCGAGGCCGTGTGCCGCTACTGGGAGCGTCATCACGGTTTGAGGTCGAAGCCGGAGGAGGTCTACATGGCCGTCGGGGCCATGCAGGTGTCCCACCTGGCCTTCGGGGCGCTGCTCGATCCCGGGGATGAGGTGCTGCTCGTGGAGCCCTGCTTCCCCCCCTATTTTTCACAGGTGGAGGGCAACGGAGGGGTCCCCGTCGCGGTTCCGACTCGGGAGGAAAGCGGCTTCGCCCCGACGGTCGAGGATCTGAGACGTGCCGTCACGCCCAGGACGAGGGGGCTGCTCCTGAATTCGCCCTGCAACCCCTCGGGGCGGGTCGTGCCGCGCGCCCAGCTCGAGGAGATCGCCGCGTTCGTGCAGGAACACGATCTTTTTGTCCTCAGCGACGAGATCTACGAGTCCCTGGTCTTCAGCGGGGAACATGTCTGTCTGGCGACCCTGCCCGGAATGCGCGAGCGAACCCTCACCATGGGCGGCCTGTCCAAGAGCCACTGCATGACGGGCTGGCGCCTGGGGTATGCCATCGGCCCCGAGGAGGTCATGCGCACCATGACGCTGATCTCGGCCGTGCAGACCTACGGGCTGAACACCCTGGGGCAGAAGGCCGCGCTTTACGCTCTCGACACTCAGGATGCAAAGCTCCTGGAGCGGCGTGCGGTCTTTGCGGACCGGATGGCGGCCGTGGCCGAACGACTGAACTCCATGAAGGGGATCCGCTGTCATCGCGCGGAAGGGGCGTTCTACCTCTTCCCGAACATCTCGGGAACGGGGCTCTCGAGCGAGGACTTCTCCTGGAGGCTGCTGGAGAGCGCAAAAGTTGCGACGATCCCGGGCAACGCCTTCGGGAGGAGCGGGGAGGGGTATGTTCGGATCGCCTGCACACAGTCGCGGGAAACCCTGATGCGGGCCATGGACGCGCTTGAGGGTTTCGTGAAGGCCCTGTAGGCCTTTTTGCCGGGGGCGGGCCGATCAGGGCACAACCCGGATGCGTCCCGTCCCCTCCGTAAGGGTCCCGATGAAGGCCGAGCGCTCGAAGCCGTTCTCCCGGCAGAAGCGCAGCAGCAAGTCCGCTTGTTCGGGAGCTACAGCCAATAACAGCCCTCCCGAGGTCTGAGCGTCGTAGATCATGTCCAGGGAGGCGAGTGTCGGGGAAAAGGTCTCCGAGATGTCCACCTGCTTCTCGTAAGCCTCCCGGTTCCTGTAGGCGCCCTCCGGCACCAGCCCCATGTCCGCGAGCTCCAGGACTCCGCCGAGGACCGGGATTTGCGACAGGGAGAGCTCGCAGTCCACGGTGCTCTCGCTGAGCATGTCCAGGATGTGCCCGACGAGCCCGAAGCCCGTGACGTCCGTCCCCGCATGGATGCTTCGGTGCAGCGTCCCGGAGAGCCTGAGGGGGAGGTCGTTGAGGGTGGTCATCCATCGCATGGCCTCCTCGGCCGTCCGGGGGTCCTCGACCATCCCCGCCTTGATCGCCGTGATCGCGACGCCCGTGCCGACGGGCTTCGTCAGGAGGAGCCGATCCCCCGGCCGCCCTCCGACGGTGCGCCATATTGCGTCCCGGTCCACCTCGCCGTAGACGACGAGGCCGTATTTGGGCTCCTCGTCCTGGACGCTGTGGCCGCCGACGAGGAACGCGCCCGAGGCGCGCGTCCTCTCGAAGCCCCCCTCCAGCACCTTCTTCAGGACCTCCAGCCCGAGGACCTTCGAGGGGAAGCCGACGATGTTCAGGGCCACGATGGGGCGGCCCCCCATCGCGAACACGTCGCTGATGGAGTTGGCCGCGGCGATCTGTCCCCAGACGTAGGGATCGTCGGATACGGGCGTGATGAAGTCGACGGTGAGGACGCCCAACCGGCGCTCGTCGATCGTCCAGAGGGCCGCGTCCTCGCCTCCGCTCCACGTCGCGAGAACCCGGTCGCTCTCGACATGGGGGATCTCCGCCAAAACCTGAGCCAGGTCCGCCGGACCTATTTTTGCGGCTCACCCGCTGGTTCGGGACATCTCCGTCAGGCGCTTCAGAGCGGCCTGTTTGTCCCCGCAGGCCGCGCGCCGGTCGTTACAGGACATCGTCGCACAGGTTGGCGCCCAGACGGCGCTCCAGATCGGATGGCGCGGAGACGGGGAGGAGCAGCATGAGCTTGCTCATCAGCGCCTCGCGCGTCATGTTGCGGGCCGACAGAACCCCCAGGTCCAGCGCTCGCCGGCCGACCTCGTAGACCGCGGGGTCGGTCCCCCCGAAGGGCGCCTGCCCCCGGAGCACGAAGGGGATTCCCCTGGCGATTCCCCGTTCGATGGCGGGCAGGAGGCTCTCCCCCATGAAGGGCACGCCGCCAAGCCCATAGCCCTCCAGGACGACGGCCTTGGGGCCGGTGTCCGCGACGGCGTCCAGAAAACGGGCCGAGAGCCCGGGAAAGATCGGGACGAGGGCGACGTTCGTCTCGACCGCCGGGGACGGCCCCCAGGGCCGCTCGGCCGACAGGGCCGGGACCTGGGCCGTGAGCCAGGCAATCTTGTGGGTCCCCCGGTCCCTCATCTCCCCGAGGAAAGGGTAGTCCACGCCGACGAAGGCGTTCTTCCTGCGGCTGTCGATCTTGGTGATCCGGGGGCCGTGGAGGAGCAGGCCCGCGAAGGCGACGGAGACGCCCCGGCGCTTGTACATCGCCAGCTGCAGCGCGAAGTGGAAGGCCGCGTAGATGTTCTCCGAGACGTCGCTGTCGGGGACGTCGGCGGAGAGCATGGAGCCGGTGAGGACGACGGGGACGGGGACGTCGTTCAGGAGGTAGGACAGCGCGGAGGCGGTCCACGCCATGGTGTCCGTGCCGTGGAGCATCACGATGGCGTCCGAGCGCGCGGCGCTGTCCCGAACGCAGTCGGCCATGACGAGCCAGTCGGAGGGGTGCATGTTGGAGCTGTCCTTGGACATCAGATCGACGACGGCGACGTCATGCTCGAAGCCCATCAGGCCGGGACAGACGCGGAGCAGCTGCTCCCCCGCGAGGCCGGGTTGGAGGCCCCGGTCGGACTCCACGGACGCGATGGTCCCGCCGGTGGTCAGTAGTGAAATTTTCATGGCTGAATCCCTCCTGCTGAAGTAGGGAAAACGATACGAGCATCGTAACGGCACGCCGTCGGGTGCGCCAGCGGAGAATCGCCGATGTTGCGGACCGGAAAGGCTGCATCGCCCCCGCCGTTTCGGCTATCGCCCGTTTTTCCCCTCCGTTTTCGGGCGGTCCTCCGTGATGCGGGCCACCCACAGAACGCCGCCGTCCTCCCCGACGACCTCGACGAGCTCTCCGGGAAGGAGCTTTTGCGGATCGCGGGTCCGCGCGGGCAGCTCCACGCGCCCGGCCCGGGTGTCGGCCATGACCTTGCCCTGTCCCCCGCCCGAACCTGCGATGGCGATGTAGACGGATGCCCGGGAGCCGATCAGGTTGTTCAGCTTCAGGCTGCCGTCCTCCTGAAACCCGAGGAACGTCCTGATCAACAGGAGCGAGGCGAGGACGAAGACCACGCCGGCCGCGATGCCGAAGGCCGAGGAGAGCCCCGGCGCGACGCCGGACAGGAGGCTCGCCAGGGTCACCCATCCGTAGCCGATGAAGAAGCCCACGAAGTTGCGCAGGGAAAGGTAGCCGGAGAACCCCGACGCATGGTCGTGAATCTCTCCGTAGTCGAAGTCCGTGTCGGGAGAATCCGCGTCTCCGCCGTCCTCCCCCATGCCGAGGGTCTGCAGGAGAAAGATTGCGGAGGCGAGAGCCCCTATGGCCGCGTGCGTCCACTCCCAGGGCGTCATTGGGCTTTATCCGCGCTCCCGGGGGCCGGTCGGTGGGGAGGCTTCTCTTCCTCTCTGCGTCCCAGAAGCCCGGGGCCGATGACGCCGGTCATCTTGAGCAGGTCCTGCAGCGGAGGCAGGCTGGTCGCGTAGTCGCGGACAAGGCCGGAGATGGAGTTGCCGCCCCCCGCGCCCCCGTCCCAGACGGTGACCTTGTCGATCTTGAAGTTCGAGATGGCCTTTGCCTGAATTTCCATCATCGCGGGGACGCGATCCGCCATCATCAGCAGGAACGCGGCGTTCGCGTCGCCGCCGGAGGCCTCCACCAGCTTCCGGATACCCTCGGCGTTCGCCTCGAAGATGGCCCTCATTCCCTCCGCACGGCCCAGCATCTCGTTCTTGATGCGCTCTCCCTCGCCAAGTCCCTCACGCCGCTGCTGCTCCATCAGGGCCTCCGCCGCAATGATCCGCTGCTGTTTCTCCGCCTCGGCGGCCGGGATCGTATTGGCCAGCTGAGCGGCCTTGTCGCGCTCCTTTCGGGCGACCTCCGCCTCGAGCTCGGCCTCGTAGGCGATGCGCCGGGCCTCCGCCTGCGTCGTCTTCTCCGCCACGGTCCCGCGCTTGTCCGCCTCGGCGACCTTCTCGCGCAGCTCCGCCTCGGACTGGGCCTTGACCTGCCTGGCGATGTTCTCGCCCTTTACGGCCTCCGCTTCCGCGGAGGCCACGCCGATGCGCTGTTCCTTCTCGGCCTCGGCCACGCCGATCCTTTGTTCCTTGTCGGCGGAGGCGACGCCGACGATCGCCCGCGAGTTTGCCTCGGCGACGCCGATACGCTGTTCCTTCTCGGCTTCGGCCACGCCGATGGACTGCTCCTTTTCGGCCTTGGCGACGCCGATGCGCTGCTCCTTGCCCGCGAGGCTGATGGCGATGTTCTTCTCCTTCTCGGCCTCGGCCACGCCGGTCTGTCCCTTCTTCTCCTGCTCGGCGACGTCGATGCGGGCCTGGTTGATGGCCTCGGACGCGGCCTTCTGTCCCAGGGCCTTGATGTAGCCCGATTCGTCGTCGATATCCTTGATGTTGACGTTGATGACCCGCAGGCCGACCTTCGCGAGCTCGACCTCCACGGACTCCATGACGGCGGACTGGAATTTCTCCCGGTCCTTGTTGATCTCCTCGATGTTCATGGTGGCGATGGTGGCGCGGAACTGACCGAAGATGATGTCCTCGGCCACCTTGCGGACATCCGAAAGGTTGAGGCCCAGCAGACGCTCGGCGGCGTTTTTCATGATCACGGGCTCCGTGCTGATGCCCACCGTGAAGGTCGAGGGGGCCGCAATGCGGATGTTCTCCCTCGAAAGCGCGCCCTGAAGCGGAATCTCGATGGAGATCGGGGTCAGGTCGAGATAGGCGTAGTCCTGGAAGAGGGGCCAGACGAAGGCGGCGCCGCCGTGGATGCACCGGGCCGAGCCCTCTCCCGTCTTTCCGTAGATGACGAGAATCCTGTCCGAGGGGCAGCGCCGGTAACGCCTGAGCATGGCGAAGAAGGTCAGAAACAGGAACGCAGTCAGCAGAACGATGAAAACGAGCACTACGGGCATTTCGACCACTCCTTTTACGAGAGATTTCGAACTCGGGTTCGGGGAAAAACGGATCGAATCCGCTTCGATATGCCTCAGGACAGACGGTTTGCGCTTCCTCAGACGGTGCTCTGCATCGCGGCCATTGCCGCGCCGACCAGGCCCGCTCGGTAGCCCAGGGTACATTGGGTCAGCCGGGTGAAGCGTTCTCCTCGGCCGCCGTAGACCTCGGCGTAGACCTTTTGGCGCAGGGGGGCCAGCAGCCGGTCGCCCTGTCTTCCCACGCCTCCGCCGATGCCGACGACCTCGGGCTGGAGGCCGTTGACGATGTTCGTCACGCCGCAGGCGAGATAGTCCACGTACTCGTCCACCACGCGGAGCGCCGCGGCGTCGCCCTGCTCCGCCGCGGCGAAGGCGGTGTGTCCTCCGACCCGGCCCTCCCTCTCGGCCAGAGCGTTCATGAGGCTCTCGGGATGCGCGGCCATGGCCGCGCGCGTCATGTTGATCAGCCCCGTCGCCGAGGCGTATGCCTCGAGGCAGCCGCGGCGTCCGCAGGTGCAGGGCCGCCCGCCCTTCACGATCACCATGTGCCCGAACTCGCAGGCCGACGCATTCCATCCCGTCCAGATGCGCCCCTCGACGACGAATCCGGACCCCACGCCGGTGCCCAGGGTCAGGATCATGGCGCTCGACGCGCCCCTGGCGCTGCCGGCGCAGACCTCCCCGAGGGCGGCGGCGTTGGCGTCGTTCTCCACGCGGACGGGGAGCCCCCATGCCTCGGACAGCAGCTTCCCTAAAGGGAAGTTCCTCCAGCCGAGGTTGTTGTTGTAGACGACGGTCCCGGAGGAGGATTCCACCGTGCCGGGGCATCCCACCCCCGCGGCAAAGATCTCCCTGCGGAGAACCCCCGCGGCGGAGACGGCCCGGTCGGCCGCCGACAGGATGTCGCCGATGACGGCCTCCTGAGGGCGGTTGGCCCCCGTCGGCGTCTCCGCCTCCCCGACGATGTTCCCCGTCCCGTCGGTTACGCCGACATTAATGTTGGTCCCGCCGATATCCACTCCGATGTAGAACGCCATGTCCGCGCCTCCCCGCGCTATCGTTCCGGCCCTTCCTCCGGGGCGTGGGGACGGATGGAGCCATCGTCCGCCGAGGGGGGCAGCGAGGGTTTCCGGCTGTCTCTGATACACATCTGACGCTGCCGACGACTAGTCGAGTGTAGATCTC